>BJGF01000081.1 GCA_014190295.1 Actinomycetes bacterium
TGTATGCAGCCTCGACCGAGGATGACTCAGATTTGCAAGCGCTTCAACCTGGCGCCCAGAACCACAATGCAAGCGGCTGATTCTCTAAAACTTTCTGGCTTTCGAAACTCTCTCCATTTAAAAGTGTTGCGACGAAAATCGATTTTGATTCATTGGTTGGTGCTGCTATCAGTGATGGTGATGTAGTTGAAATGTCCGGTTGTGCAATTTCTGAATCTGCACCGCAGCCAGAGAACGTGAGCACTGCGACCACGGCGATAATTAGACCACTTAGTTTTTGTGACTTTTTCATCTTCGTTCACAATAACTCATCAAATCTGAAAATCTCTTCACGTGCACCGTATCCTTGAAGATGTGAGCACTAAAAAGTTGATTTTTTTCGCACTTCTATGCGGAGTCGCTATTTTGACGGCAGGTTCTGTGCAACTGTTTCTAATGTCACGCTAAGTCATTGGTCTTCATCGAGCCTTTGCGACTACGATAATTAGGGCGGAAACAAGAAAGAGAACCCTTGGCAGACCAATTTGATCTTGTCGTAATCGGTGGGGGTCCTGGTGGCTACGCATCAGCGTTTTATGCTGCATCTTGTGGCATGAAAGTTGCGCTAGTCGAGCGTGACACAATCGGCGGAACTTGCCTCAATCGCGGGTGCATCCCGGCGAAAGCATTTCTTGAGACTGCCGCTGTGCAAAGACATGTCGCACACGCCGCAGAATTCGGCGTTGAAGTCGCAGGGTCAACACTTAACTTTGCTGTTAGTCAGGCGCGCAAAGCACGCATCGTGGATGGTCTCGTCAAGGGGCTAACCGGTTTAACAAAGTCAAAGAAAGTCACGTATTTCTTGGGCACAGGTTCGCTTGAAGCAGACCGAATCGTAAACGTGTCACTCGCCGACGGAAGTTCTAAAAAAATTCAAGCCGCGAATATAATTTTGGCCAGCGGTTCAGTGCCCCGCACCATCAAGGGCTTTCCGATTGGCGGATCAATCATGACCTCCGACGAAGTTCTGATGTTGAGTACGATTCCAAAACGCATCGCTGTCATTGGTGGAGGCGCAATCGGTTGTGAGTTTGCATCAACATTCGTGGATCTCGGATCGCAAGTCACAATTCTCGAAGGCGCACCAAAAATTTTGCCAGGTCTCGACCCTGATGTCGCCAACGTTGTTGTAAAGAGTTTCTCGAAGAAAAAAATCGACATTCGCACCGGCATCGTCGTTACTGGCCAGAGTTCTTTGCCAGACGGTTCAATACAAATTACGTTTTCGGTCGGCAATCCACTAATCGTTGATGTTGTGATTATGTCAATCGGTCGGCGTCCATTTTCTGATGAGCTCCGACTCAGTGGCACTGCGGCAAAAGTCGACGACCGTGGCTTCGTTGTCGTCGACGAGTTTTGTCAAACAGGCGAGCCCGGTGTTTATGCGATTGGTGACCTGATTAATACCCCGCAACTGGCGCATGTTGCTTACGCCGAAGCAATTTTGTCGGTCAAACATATGCGTGGCGAAAATGCAACACCAGTGATGTATGACCGTGTGCCTTGGGCTATTTATTGTCACCCCGAAGTTGCATGGGCTGGTCCATCCGAAGAGCAGGCTCGCGCCGCAGGTCACGACGTGATAGTTGCCAAGCATCAATTTCGCGCGAACTCACGTGCAATGATTCTTGGCGAAATCGACGGACTCGTAAAAGTTATTGCAAAGAAGAACCCAGATGGTTCAGCCGGCCAAGTTCTTGGCGTTCACATGGTTGGACCATGGGTCACCGAGCAATTGGCTGCCGGCTATTTAGCCGTCAACTGGGAGGCTTCAGTTGATGAAATCGCCGAGTTCGTGATGCCGCACCCAAGCCTCAGCGAGCTTTTCGGCGAGACTGTTCTTTCGCTGACTGGCAGAAGCTTCAACGCATGACAAACTTAGTAATAATTAGATAGCGAGAAAATCAGATGGCTGACATCACACTTCCACAACTTGGCGAAACTGTCACCGAAGGAACGATCACGCGCTGGTTTAAAAAAGTTGGCGATGCAGTTGCCGCCGACGAACCACTATTCGAAGTTTCAACAGACAAAGTTGACACAGAAGTTCCGTCGCCGATTTCAGGCACACTCACCGAAATTCGCGTCAAAGAAGGTGACACCGTTGCAGTTGGCACTGTGATCGCGGTCGTTGGTGCTGCGAATGCTTCGCCTGCTGCGCCAGTTGTTGCGCCTGCTGCGCCAGTTGTTGCGCCTGCTGCGCCTGCTGCGCCAGTTGCTAAACCTGCGCCTGCTCCTGCGCCAGTTGTTGCTGCAAGCGTTGCCACTGCTACACGAACCCCAATGCCAACGAGCACTTCTAACAAATTGCTTTCGCCAGTTGTACGTCGACTTGTTGCAGATCACGGCATTGATGTCAACTCACTTGTCGGCACTGGTCCTGGCGGTCGCATCACACGCGAAGATGTTTTAGATTTCATTGACAAAAATGGCTCGGCACCAAAAGTTGCTGCACCTGCTGTGCCTGCTGTGCCTGCTGTGCCTGCTGCGCCTGCTGTGCCTGCTGTGCCTGCTGCGCAGTCTGCGCCTGCGGCGGCTGTCGCACCACCGGCAAAATTTACTCAGAGTTCAGAACGCGAAACAGTCACACCGCTTTCAAAAATTCGAAAACTAACTGGTGCGCACATGATCATGTCACAAAAAGTTAGCCCGCATGCTTTTAGTGTCGTAGAAGTCGACTATGCCAACGTTGACACAACACGCAATGCAGTCAAAGATCAATGGAAGCAGTCAGAAGGTTTCACCCTTACATATCTGCCATTTATTGCACGAGCGATTGTTGATGCGCTTGCTGAGTTTCCGAACCTCAATGCGAGCATCGAAGGCGAAAACTTGATTGTCCACAATTATGTTGACTTGGGTGTTGCTGTTGATCTTCAATTTCAAGGTTTGCTCGTGCCAGTAGTGCGCAGCGCCGACTCGAAACGTCTTCGCGCGATTGCTCGTGAAATCTTCGATCTCGCGACCCGTGCGCGCAGCCGCAAGTTGACACCTGATGAAATTCAAGGCGGAACATTCACGATTTCTAACAACGGCTCTGCAGGGTCGGTGTTAACGATGCCAATTATTAATCAGCCTCAAGTGGCGATCTTGTCAACTGACGCAATAGTTCGAAAACCTGTCGTTGCACAATTGAGTGATGGTTCTGAGAGCATCGCAATTCATCCTGTTGGCAATCTTGCAATGAGTTGGGATCATCGTGCGTTTGACGGTGCATACGCAGCCGGGTTTCTCGCGAAACTAAAGCAAGTTCTCGAAACACAGGACTGGTCAGCGGAGATTTAATTCGTGTCGCGAGAAAATACTTACAGCGCAACTTCTTTAAATGTGCGTTGGCTCGGAAGAGTGCCGTATCGCGAAGCACTTGCCGTGCAAACTGCAATATTTTCGCAGTCATCAAACCAACATTTGTTGTTGCTCGAGCATCCGCATGTTTTTACGTATGGCCCAAGCGCAGATCTTGTCAGCAATCTGAAGTGCGATCCAAAAAAAGTTGGCGCAGAACTAGTGAAAGTAAATCGTGGTGGTGACATCACATATCACGGCCCCGGTCAGTTGATCGCTTATCCGATTCTTTCGCTTCAATCGAAACATGGCGTCGGCGGGCCCGCAGATATGCAGGCATATGTTTGTAGCGTTGAGCAATTAGTTATCGACACACTCGCAGAACTTGGTGTCAAAAACGCCGGTCGTTTCGCTGGTTACCCCGGCGTCTGGATTGATCCCGATTCCGAATCGCCACAAAAAATTTGTGCGATCGGAGTTCGGGTATCGCGTGGTCGCACGATGCATGGTTTCGCATTAAATATTTCGACTGATCTCAGTTATATGCGCGAACACATCATTCCTTGTGGCATCGCCGAATATCCGGTTACATCACTTGCCGAACTCGGCGTAACTGTCTCGATGCAGCAGGTCGCCGATGTCGTCGCGAATTTAGCGGCAAAACAATGGACAAACGGTTTGTCCAGTCGCCACGATGTTTCATGGTCGACGCAAAACGAGAATGTCAATGCTGGTTCAACCGTGCAAATTACTGATCGCAAACCAGAATGGTTGCGACCACACGTCAATCATGGCGCCGAAGTTTTAGCAACGAAAAAAACGTTACGCGATCTGAATCTTGTCACGGTCTGTGAAGAAGCCGGGTGTCCCAACTTGTCTGAATGTTGGGCAGACGGCACGGCGACGATGATGGTGCTTGGCGAGCGGTGCACGCGCGCATGTGGTTTTTGTCTGATTGATACTCGCAAACCATTGGCTGCAGATATCGATGAACCACGCCGTGTTGCCCAAGCAGTTTTAAAGATGAATCTTGAACATGCAGTTCTGACAATGGTTGCGCGCGACGATCTTGCCGATGGCGGAATGACACACGTTGCGAAATGTGTTCGTGAAATTCGTAATATCTCGCCACGCACCCAAGTTGAGACTTTAATTTCTGACGCCAAAGGCACCGATGCTTTAGAAATATTGTTTGCAGAGCGCCCAGATGTTTTGAATCACAACATTGAGACCGTTGCACGCTTGCAACGTCAAGTGCGTCCGTCTGCTGGTTATGCGAGAAGTTTGTCTGTGTTGGCTCGTGCTCAATCTGCGGGCCTTACAACCAAGTCAGGCTTCATGTTGGGTCTGGGTGAAACTAAGCAAGAAGTTGAAGCAACGCTGATCGATCTTGCAGCAGTCGGAGTACAGATCGTGACCATCGGTCAATACTTGCGTCCGTCTGCAGAACATCTACCTGTTGTGCGCTGGGCAGAACCTGCTGAGTTCGCGTATTACGCCGAATTTGGCGAGCAACTAGGCATCAAACATGTTGAGGCAAGCCCGCTGACTAGATCTAGTTACCATGCAAAGCATGCCGCTGCACAAGTCAGTTCTGTTCAATTCGTGAGTGTTAGATCATGACGAACACATTGCGAGAGATAAATCGTGTGATCAATTCGCACCGCACGACAGAAGGCGGTGGCTTCAAAGTTCGTCGCCCGTTTCCGACTTCTGAAACCGACAATATTGATCCGTTCTTATTGCTCGACGAAATGGGACCGGCAGATTATGCGCCACATGAGGCAGTTGGAGCGCCATCGCATCCGCATCGTGGTTTTGAAACCGTTACATATTTAATGTCGGGTGCAATGGTTCATGAAGACACGATTGGCACACGGGCAGTTATCAAAAATGGCGGGGTGCAGTGGATGACTGCAGGCTCCGGAGTTGTGCACAGCGAATTGCCAACTGATGACATGCTTGCACTCGGCGGACGAATGCACGGTTTTCAACTTTGGGTAAATCTTTCAGCAGACCAAAAAATGATTGCACCTCGATATCAGGGCTATGAAGCCGACGAACTTGCACAAGTCAAACTTGCAAATGGCGGATTAATAAAAATTGTTGCAGGCAAAGTTCACGGTGCAACTGGCCCAGTCGAGACGACTAGTCCGATGACTTATGCACATGCAACGATGCAACAAAATGATGTAATCGAATGGACTCCTGAACCGGGTCACACTGCACTTGTTCACATATTTGATGGATCAGTAAGTGTCAACGGTCGAACTATTCAGAGCGGTCAGATGGTTGTCTTTGAACGCAGTGCGGGTTTGGTAAAGATCGAAGCCAATCTCGTCACAGACGTGAGTCCACAGGTGTTAATTATTGGTGGGGCACCGCTTAATGAACCGATTGTGCGTTATGGTCCATTTGTCATGAATACACGCGAACAAATTGTCGAAGCAGTAAATGACTATCAGGCGGGCCGACTAGTCAAATGAGCACTCTCACAGCTGCTGGTTCGAGCGCACTTTACGCTTCACGAATTTCGCGTGTTCGTCAAGAAATGAAACGTCTTTCGCTTGACGCCGCGATATTGAGTGTTGGTCATGATTTGCCGTATCTAACCGGCTACTACGCAATGCCTCTCGAGCGTTTAACGATGCTGGTCATCACGCATGAATCAGTTGCTGCATTGGTTGTTCCGCGACTCGAAGCGCCACGAGTAACGCCGTTTGATGATGTATTTCGCATCGTGCCGTGGGGTGAAACCGAAAACCCAGTTTCAATAGTTGCAAAACTTCTTGGTGGTGCAAAAAATATCGCAGTCGGCGACCAAATGTGGGCCAGATTTTTGGTTGAGCTGATGACGTTTATTTCGGGTGCAACTTTTGTGCGAGCAGTCGACGTCGTTGGTCCGATGCGCATGGCTAAAGATGCTGCCGAAATCACAGCATTGCAGGCGGCAGGTGCAGCCGCAGATCGTGTGGCTACCCAGCTACAAGCCGGCGAGATTCATCTCGTTGGTCGAACTGAAGCACAGGTTTCGGCTGATATTTCAGCGCGCTTGATTGCCGAAGGTCACGACGTTGTCAACTTTGCAATCGTCGCCGCCGGAGAAAACGCCGCGAGTCCTCATCACCATGCTGGGCCACGAGTGATTCAGAAAAACGAAATCGTGTTGTGCGATTTTGGTGGCACGATGAACGGCTATTGCAGTGACATCACGCGGTGTGTTTACATCGGCACACCACCAAGACAAATAAGCAGCGCATATTCGGTGCTGCACGCGGCGCAAGCAGCCGGTGTTAAGGCAGGCGTGGTTGGTGCAACTTGCGAATCAGTTGATGCTGCAGCCCGAAAAATTATTGATGATGCCGGGTTCGGCGACTTTTTTATCCACCGCACAGGTCACGGAATCGGAATGGAAGCACACGAAGATCCGTATATGGTCAGCGGCAACAAACTGACAATTGCAGCCGGTCATGCGTTCAGTGTTGAGCCCGGCATTTATATTCCAGGCAAGTGGGGGATGCGTCTCGAAGACATCGTTGTTGCCACTAATGCCGGCCCAATGTCGATGAATAATGTCGATCATTCGCTGGTCGTGGTTGGTTAATGCGTCTAGACGCAGCAACATTTTTATTGCAGTGGGCAACCGGTGGCATTGCATTTCTTTGGTTCACACTTCGCAGTCAAGAGATTTCATCTGGTTACTCAAAATTATTGCGTGGTGTTTTCGGCTCGCTCGCGGTGTTTGCAGTTATTTCTGGTTTCTTTTTTGACACAGTTTTGATTCGAGAATTGGCCGGCATCACAGTTGCATTGATCGCCTTTGCCACGATCACAAAAAAATCTGCACAGTTTGATTTAGTTGCTGTTGGCGCGGGCGTGTGCGGTTTGATCGCATCAGTATTCTCAAATAGCACTTCTGATTTATTTGTAGATTTGCTGCGGGTGCTCGTCGGCGCGGCATTTCTCGGCGCAGTCACCGATTTAATGTTGCTTGGTCACTGGTATCTCGTGCAACCAGGCATGACACGAAAACTTCTCAACGAATTGACCAACACTCTGCTGATAATTTGGCCGATCGAAATATTCGTAATGATTCTGCCAACCGGAATGATCAGTGTGCTCAATGGTTCAATCGACGACGGCTGGGATGGCATCCTCGGATATTTCTGGGTGGGTTGCGCATCTTTGACCGGAGTGCTGGCTTGGTTCACACGCGCGGCGTTGAAAGAACGAAGTTACTCGGCAGTAATGGCGGCAACTGGCTTAAGTTATCTGGCGATTCTCACTGCCTTCGGCACAGATCTTGTCGCGCGCGCCTTACTCGCGATCTAATTTTATTTACGGGGCTGTAAGTGGCCAAGGTTGGGTGCGCTCGACGGCGAGGGCAAGCTCAAGAAGTAAAGGTTCTTCAAAATGTCGTGCCATGATCTGCATTCCAACTGGCAGGCCGTCGACCAAACCCACT
>BJGF01000082.1 GCA_014190295.1 Actinomycetes bacterium
ACATCAGTCGTCTCTACTTCGGCGTAAGAACTTGTTCCTCCACCTGCTCCGAAAACAGTGGCCAGACCGACCACCGAAGGGGCGTGTCAGGTTCTATTACAAGAGTCGATGTTGTTCGTGCCGATAACTGCACGAGCAAACTTTTGGGCGATGAAGTTCATCTCGTTCGTCGATTTAGAGCAGGAAAAAAAACCAACAGCGGATGGCGAAAAAGCATCGCGAGCATTGGCTAAACCAGAAGCGGCTTTGGCTAATGCTTCTTGCCAAGACGCGACACGTAATTTGCCGTTTTCACGAACCATCGGCTCGGTGATTCGCATATATGGTTCGAACTTATGCTGTGCCATTTTTTGAACGCCTAACTTTCGCTTGGTCTCTAACAACTTTAGCGACTCTAGTCAGTTGAATCACGTCTGTAGAGTAGATGGTCGCATCTAATCTATTGAAAGAGGAATTCATGGGTTTCCCATCTGATCTTGAAATTGCCCGCAAAGCCACGGCTAAACCGCTTCCAGAAATAGCCGCACAGATGGGCATCGGTGCGGAATTTTTGGAACCCTATGGCAAAAGTCTCGCCAAAATAAGTTTGGATGTAATCGACTCTTTGAAATCTCGTCCAAAGGCCAAGTATGTTGTCGTAACTGCGATCACGCCAACACCCCTTGGTGAAGGTAAGACAACAACAACTGTTGGTCTTGGTCAAGCGATGAAGCACATCGGCAAAAAAGCAACGATCAGTTTGCGTCAGCCGAGTATGGGACCAACGTTCGGAATCAAAGGAGGTGCTGCTGGTGGCGGTTACAGCCAAGTGATTCCAATGGAGTTATTGAACTTGCATCTCACGGGCGACTTTCATGCGGTGACTGCTGCCCACAACTTGCTTTCAGCAATGGTTGATAATCATCTGCACCAAGGCAACGAATTGGACCTTGATATAAACAACATCACGTGGCGACGAGTAATGGATGTCAATGATCGATCATTGCGAAATTTAATCATCGGCCTCGGCACGAAAGAAGACGGTGTAGTTCGACAAACGGGTTTCGATATCACTGCGGCATCCGAAGTGATGGCGATTCTTGCGCTTGCGACCTCGAAAGAAGATATGCGCGCCCGTTTCTCGCGCATCGTGGTTGGTTATAACTCACAAGGAAAACCAGTAACCGCAGAGCAACTCAGTGGTGCTGGCTCAATGGCGGTAATCATGGGTGAGGCGATCAAGCCGAACCTATTGCAAACAATTGAGAACACACCAGTAATTGTGCACGCAGGACCATTTGGCAATATTGCGCACGGCAATTCATCAATCGTCGGTGATCTGATCGGCATTCACTCGGGTGACTATTTAATTACTGAGGCTGGTTTTGGTGCAGATATGGGTGCAGAAAAGTTTTTCAACATCAAGTGTCGGGCTTCGGGGCTAGTTCCAGATGCTGCAGTGCTGGTGGCTACGGTTCGTGCACTCAAGGCACACTCGGGCAAATACAAGATTGTTGCTGGCAAAGCGTTGCCTGAAGACCTGCTCAAAGAAAATCCAGATGATGTAATTGCTGGTGCTGCAAACTTGGTGAAGCAAATCGAAAACGTCAAGGCGCACGGTGTCTCGCCGGTAGTAGCAATCAACGGTTTCCCAACTGATCACAAGTCTGAGCACGATGCGATTCGTAAAATTGCAGAAGGTGCTGGCGCTCGTGTTGCAGTTTGCACACACTTCGCCGACGGCGGAGCAGGCGCTGTCGATTTAGCCAAGGCGGTTGTTGAAGCCTGCAATGACAAGAATGATTTCCACTTCTTGTACCCAGATGACGCTTCTTTGAAAGAAAAAATCGAAAAAATTGCAACGACGATATACGGGGCGGCAAAAGTTGAGTACACCAGTCTTGCCAACAAGCAGATCAAGACTTACACCGATAATGGTTTTGCAAAGTTGCCGATCTGTGTTGCGAAAACCCACTTGTCGATTTCGGGCGATGCTTCTCTGCGAGGTGCACCAACTGGCCACACTCTAAATGTGCGAGAAGTTCGGGCGTCGATTGGCGCGGGTTTCATTTATCCAATTTGTGGGGACATGCGAACCATGCCGGGTCTTGGCACTAAACCAGCCGCGGCGATAATTGACTTCGATGCGAACGGCGAGATCGTCGGGCTTTCATGACGCAAGTTGTTGCGCGCACTGCTGGCGGGGCGATTTTGCTCGATGGTATTGC
The DNA here is from genome assembly GCA_014190295.1 of Actinomycetes bacterium. Taxonomy (GTDB): domain Bacteria; phylum Actinomycetota; class Acidimicrobiia; order Acidimicrobiales; family Ilumatobacteraceae; genus BACL27. The sequence continues at coordinate 2,208 of BJGF01000082.1, forward strand.
GCTACGTGACGAAACAGTCGTGAAACTTCGAGCCGCGATTAATAGCGCAGGAAACCCTGCAATTTGTCTTGCCACGGTCCTTGTCGGCGATGACGCGCCTAGTCATATATATGTAAACAGTAAACACAAAAAAGCCCAAGAGGCAGGCATGGTATCGAGGGGTGTCAATCTGCCAGAGAATTCGACACAGGCACAAATTGAAGAGGCAGTCGCAACATTGGTTGCAGACAAGCAAGTGCACGGAATCTTGGTTCAGTTGCCGTTGCCAAAACATATTGACACTGAGGCGGTGTTGAGTTTGTTGCCGGTCGAAAAAGACGTGGATGGCCTAACTGAAAAATCACTCGGTCGACTTGTGCGTGGTGTGCCTGGCCATGTGCCGTGCACGCCACTTGGTGTGATGCGTTTGCTTGAACGCCACAGCATTCAAACAGTCGGCAAGCGTGTCACAGTTATCGGTCGTTCAGCACTTGTTGGACTGCCACAAATGTTGTTGCTTGTGCGCCGTGGGGCAGACGCAACGGTGACAGTTGCTCATCGGTCGACAACTGACATGGTCGAAGTCTGTCGTGAATCGGACATCATTATTGCTGCTGCTGGTGCGGCGAAAATGGTTACTGCAGCGCATATCAAACCAGGTGCAACAGTTATCGATGTAGGGGTTACTCGAATTAATAACAAAATTGTTGGCGATGTCGACTTCGAAGCAGTACAAGCAATCGCCGGAGCAATCACCCCGATGCCCGGTGGCACTGGTCCGATGACCATCGCGTGCCTGCTCGAGAACACTCTTGAAGCAGCGCGAATGCTTGGCGCGTTCTGAAAAAATCTCAAACTATTTACGATTACATAATCGTTGGTGGTGGGTCAGCGGGCTCTGCGTTAGCAAATCGATTGAGTGCCGATTCGAAAAATAAAGTTTTAGTTCTTGAAGCAGGCCGACCAGATTATTGGTGGGATGTTTTCATCCACATGCCAGCAGCGCTGACGTTTCCGATCGGAAGCCGCTTTTATGACTGGCTTTATGTATCCGAGCCTGAGCCATATATGAACAATCGTCGGGTGACCCAAGGTCGGGGCAAAGTACTCGGCGGATCTTCGAGCATTAACGGAATGATCTTTCAGCGTGGCAACCCTCTTGACTATCAGCGATGGGCGAGTGACCCCGGAATGTCAACATGGGATTACGCAAATTGCCTGCCGTATTTCAAGAAACTAGAGAATTGTTTGGCGGCTAGCAGCGATGACGAATATCGCGGACACGATGGGCCTCTAGAGCAAGAACGTGGACCAGTAAAGAATCCGTTGTTTGGCGCATTTTTTGAAGCCGTGCAACAAGCCGGTCATCAACTCACAACCGATGTCAATGGTTTCAAGCAGGAAGGTTTTGCGGCATTCGATCGAAACGTACGCCGTGGTCGCCGACTAAGTGCCGCTCGTGCCTATTTGCACCCGGTGATGCATCGCAAAAATTTGACGGTCAAGTGTCGTGCGCTCGTGACAAAGTTGTTGACACAAGACAAACAAGTGACTGGCGTAAGTTATGAATTGCCATTTGGTCGCAAGCGAACTGCAATCGCACGTGAAGTTATTTTGTGCGGAGGTACGTTCAACTCGCCCCAGTTGCTTCAAGTTTCGGGCATCGGAAACTCTGAACATTTGAAAAATGTTGGTGTTGAACCGGTGCATGATCTGCCAGGTGTTGGCGAAAACTTGCAAGATCACCTTGAGGTCTATGTGCAACACTCCTGCAAGCAACCTGTGTCGTTGAATCCGATGCTTAAGTTTCACAAGAGGCCGTGGATCGGTCTGCAATGGTTGTTTCGTCGCGGGCCCGGTGCGTCAAATCATTTTGAAGGCGGCGGATTTATTCGGGGCAACGAATCGTTCAAGTATCCCAACTTAATGTTTCATTTTTTGCCAATTGCCGTGCGATATGACGGCACGGCTCCTGCTGGCGGACATGGTTATCAAGTTCACATCGGCCCGATGTATTCGAACTCGCGCGGGTCTGTGCGAATTAAATCGCCCGATGTTCGCATCAAACCCGAATTGCGTCTCAATTATTTATCCACGCCAGAAGATCGCCAAGAGTGGGTCGAGGCAATTGCCGCGGCCAGAAAAATTCTTGCCCAACCGGCATTTGCGCAATTTGATGGTGGCGAAATTTCACCAAGTCCAGCTGTCAGAACGGACGAGGATGTTCTCGAGTGGGTGCGTCGGGATGGCGAAACCGCATATCACCCATCGTGCACATGTCGAATGGGGACCGATGAGATGTCGGTTATCGACCCATTGACAATGCGGGTGCATGGGATGAGTGGAATTCGTGTTGTCGATGCTTCAGTAATGCCATATGTCACGAACGGCAATATTTACGCGCCGACGATGATGATTGCCGAAAAAGCAGCAGACATAATTCTTGGCAACCCACCACTTTCTTCACAGATGGTGAAGTTCTACAGTCATCAGAACTGATAGCGTTTGCTTCCGTTGTGCCGGGTTCGCTGGTCAATTAACATTATAAAAAACGACAATTCTTGAGTTGGAGCAACTGTGAGTAACGAAGAATTCGAAGACATTGATCTTGCCAAGTTGTCTGATGACGACCTCACAGCGCAGATGCACGACGACCTATATGACGGTTTAGGACCTGAAATCATAGAAGGCACAACTATTTTGTTGGATCGTGGCTGGTCACCAACAAAAGTTTTGCAAGATGCCCTCGTCGAAGGTATGCGAATTGTCGGTATCGACTTTCGTGACGGAATTTTGTTTGTTCCAGAAGTTTTGCTCTCGGCGAATGCGATGAAAGGTGGAATGGCAATTTTGCGTCCGCTACTCGCGGAGACAGGTGCTGAATCTGTTGGCAAAGTTGTTATCGGCACGGTTAAAGGAGACATTCACGACATCGGCAAAAATCTTGTCGCAATGATGCTCGAAGGCGCAGGATTTGAAGTGATCGACCTCGGAATCAATACCGATGCAAACAAATATCTTGCCGCGCTTGAAGAGCACAAGCCAGACATTCTCGGGATGTCTGCACTATTGACAACGACCATGCCTTACATGAAGGTGGTCGTCGACACGATGAAAGAAAGAGGAATCCGCGACAAGTACATCATTCTCGTTGGCGGGGCTCCATTGAACGAAGAGTTCAGTGTTGCTGTTGGCGCTGACGCATATTGTCGAGATGCCGCAGTCGCATCAGAAACCGCAAAGCAACTTGTTGGTGCGCGACGCTTGCGCAATGCAGAGCCACCTGGCCCTTCAGTAATCTGAGATTTATTTCGCGATGTCGCCTGACATGCGCCCGCTAATAATTGCTTGTGGTGCTCTGGCCACCGAACTTCGTACTGTTCTTCGAGCCTCTGGGATGGAAGAGTCCGTTGAAGTAAAGTATTTGCCGGCGAATTTGCATAATCGTCCCGAAAATATCACCCCGCAAGTTGCTGAATTGCTCGAAGCAAATCTTTCACGGCCAATATTCGTGGCTTATGCCGACTGTGGCACGGGCGGGCATTTAGATTTGCTACTCGCAAAATACCCGACCGTGAAGCGATTGCCAGGTGCTCATTGCTATGAGTTTTTTGCTGGGACTACTGATTTCATGGCTGCCCATGATGAAGAGCCAGGCACGTTCTACCTGACCGATTTTCTGGCGAAACATTTTGATGCACTTGTTTGGCAGGGTCTCGGTCTTGAAGATCATCCAGAACTGCTGAATGCCTATTTTGGCAACTATCGTCGTGTCGTGTTGTTTTCTCAAACTACCGACCAAGAAATTGTGCGTGCTGGTCAAGATGCCGCCCAAAGACTTGGTCTCGCCTTTGAACATCGGCATGTGGGGCTTGGTCATTTCGTCGAAGCGATTCCAGTTTCATTTAAGTCGTCTAGTAAATAATAAAATTCAGGAGATCAAAAATGCCACGCGGAAGCAACGAAGTAATTGTGATTATGTGGCGAGATATTCCTGCGCAGGTCAATGCGCAGGCCGGGCGCGAGCGCAAGCAAGTTCAACTTTCAGACAAGTTTCAGCGCGCGATTGATCGTGCAAAACGCAAAGCACATATTTATACCGCAGATGAAGATATTGCTCAGTGGCGAAGAATCAGTTTGCCGTTGTCCGGCGATTTGGCAGAGGCGGCACAGCGCGAAGCTGATCGACTAGATGGCGAATACTCACGCGAGCGCCTCGGCAGGCTCGCATTCGCCGGCGGCTTTGAAGCAGACATCGATAATTCGGCAATTAGTGGCGCTGAGCTTTTGGCGCTAGAAGAGCTTGAAGAAAACGAATAGTCAATTAAAATAGACACTAAATAGAAAGATCAGATAATGACAGACACAGTACTTTCGTCGGCAACCAAAGAAGTAGTGATTGGATTTGGGCGTCCATTCGTCATGATCGGCGAGCGAATTAATCCGACGGGTCGCAAACTTCTTGCAGCCGAAATGAAAGAAGGCAACTTCAGTCGTGTTGAGTCTGATGCGCTGGCCCAAGTTGTTGCCGGTGCCCACATGTTGGATATCAACGCCGGAATCCCGTTGGCTGATGAGCCAGCACTTTTGGCCAAGGCAATTCAACTCGTGCAATCAATTACCGATGTACCGTTGTCTATCGACTCATCAATTATTGCCGCTCTCGAAGCAGGGCTCGCTGTATATAAAGGTAAAGCACTTGTCAACTCGGTGACTGGCGAAGAAGCGAACCTTGAGCGCGTATTGCCACTTGTTGCTAAATATGGCGCTGCAGTTGTTGCAATCTCTAATGATGAAACTGGCATCAGTATGGACCCAGATGAACGTTTCGCTGTTGCCAAGAAAATCGTCAATCACGCTGCCGACTATGGGATCCCAGCATGCGATGTCGTAGTCGATCCGTTGGTTATGCCAATCGGGGCGATGGGAGATGCTGGACGAACAGCGTTCAAAATTATTCGTCGCTTGCGTGAAGAACTAAAAGTCAACACAACCTGCGGTGCTTCGAACGTGAGTTTTGGTATCCCGTCTCGTAATAACATCACTGGAACATTCTTGGCAATGGCGATCGGCGCTGGCATGACGTCGGCGATTATGAATCCAATGCATCCAGAAGTTAAAACTTTGGTGATGGCTGCCGACGTTCTTGTTGGCAATGATGAGAACTGTTCGGCATGGATTCGCGCCAATCGAGACCCAAACGATATTTCAGCAGATCGTGCAGCCCGAAATAGCCGCGGTCGACGAAAGACCGAGTAACAAAAAATATGGAGAGACGCGTCGTCTTTACTCCGTCTGGATTAGATGGCGTTGTTCAGGACGGCGTAACTGTTCTAGAAGCGGCCCGACAACTCGGAGCCGACATCGATTCTGTTTGTGGTGGTCGGGGTATTTGCGGTCGTTGTCAGATCACACCATCAAACGGCGTCTTTGCAAAATGGGGAATCACTGTCACTGAGTCTTCATTATCTAGTTTGGCTGAAACCGAAACTAATTATCGTGCTAAACGTGCGCTCGTACCCGGAAATCGTCTTGGTTGCGCTGCGCGAATTTGTGGCTATGTGGTCATTGACG
>BJGF01000083.1 GCA_014190295.1 Actinomycetes bacterium
GATCGAATTCGGCTGTTGATGCGGCGATATATGCAACAAAAGTCGCCGCATGGGTTATCGAGCACCTTGGTGCTCGCCCAGCAGCAGATACTCGCCTGCAACAAATTATCAGCGCTGGCTAAAAACTTCTCAAGTTGAGGTGGGAAGCGGGACCATCGTCAACGCATCACGTGCCCAGATGTTTGGGATTTCGTCTAGACATGACTAGCGCTGCAATCGTGACCAGATAAGGCAGTACCCACAGCAATTCAAAAGGGACTCCATGACGTACCGCAAAAAAACGGGTCAATTGCACCGTGTAAACAAATACAAAAAATAATCCACCTAAGAGAGACCGAAAGACACCCCGGCGGCCAAAGATTACTAGCGCTAGACAAGCCCAGCCCCGGCCAGCGATTATGTCGATAGTAAAAGAACCAACACTTGCCAAGGTCAAAAATGCTCCACCGCTTGCCATCAGCATTCCGCCAAGCATTAGGGCTAAATAACGAGTTCGTTTGACATTGATGCCAGCGATATCTGCTGCTTCTGGATTTTCGCCGACCGCGGTAATCGCAGAACCAAAAGAAGTTTTCTGAAGCATCCACCACAAACCAGGAATGACAATCAACAACGTCGCATAGGTCATGCCGTATTGCGCAGCGATTCCGCCCAGGCCAAATGGCTTTATCTTGCCGAATGTTTCAACTTTAAGCATTTGTACATTTTTGTGACCCGCATCATAGACAAACTCACTTAATCCAATTAAGAAAATAGTAAGTCCTAAACCAGCCATGTATTGATTAACACCCAGCGTCACAACCAATAAACCAAGTAGTGCTCCCGCTGCAACACCTGCAAATATTGCTACTGCGAGTCCAATCCAAAGACTGTCAGTGTGATACGCGGCGTAAAATCCAAAGAAGGCCCCGGCAAACATCGTGCCTTCAATACCGAGATTGAGAACGCCAACTCGCTGAGTAACAACTCCACCACTTGCACCCAGTGCCAGTGGTGTACTCACTCGTAATATTGCCATCAAGCCCTCAAGCAAGAAACTCATTTAACTATTTCCATACTGACCATTAGCTGCGGCGAGATTTGCGGCGATTGGGATCAATGTCGGTTGGTGGCTTATTGGTTAGAGGCCCAATATTGGTGATTATTGACTCAATTGTTGGACGCTCACCAAGCGTGTGATTATCAATCGCATGACGCATCGCCGCAAGATGCTCGGGTGAAGTGCCACAACATCCACCAACTATGCGCACTCCGGCATTGACCGCCATCTCTGAATATTTCGCCATCAACTCTGGGGTGCCCGAATATTTGATCTCAATTCCTTCGAAGCGCGGTATTCCACAGTTGCCTTTGGTAACCAATGCAATATGGGCATTATCTGCGCTCGCTGACATCTCAAGAGCGGTCACCAAAATATCCGAAGCACCGACTCCACAATTCGCACCCATCGCGATCGGTGGCACAGCAAGCCCAGCAAAAACTGCCGCGAGTTGATCTGGTTTCAACCCCATCATTGTGCGACCAGCCGTATCAAAACTGCAAGTTGCAACATACGGCATACCAACATTGATCGCTGCCTGCGCTGCTGACTGCACTTCTTCGACTGCCGACATTGTTTCTATCCACGCAACATCGGCTCCGCCGTCTTTAAGTCCCCGAATTTGTTCTTCGAAAGTATCAATTGCTTCTGCCGGGGTCAACGCACCAAGTGGATCAAATAATTCGCCCGTCGGACCAACCGAACCTGCGACAACGACGGGTCGAGTGCATACATCGGCGACCTCTCTTGCAAGTTCGGCTGCACGCTTGGCGAGTTCATAAGTTCGAGCCTGAGCATTATGCAACTTCAATCGATGACGATTTGCACCAAAAGTATTCGTCAAAATAATGTCTGCACCAGCGTCAACGAACTGCTGATGCAAACCCGTCACACGCTCAGGATGTGAATCTAACCAGAACTCGGGTGGCTCACCAGAAGTTAAACCAAGTGCGAAATAGTTTGTGCCTGTTGCCCCATCTGCCAAAATAATTTTGCCAGTTGCTAAAAGTTCAACCAGCGAAATTCTCATACATCGATTATCCCATAACCGTTCCAGATGTGTGTTGCACTTCGCGTAGGCGCGAGAAGGCACCAATATTTATTGCCCGGCCCGAACGTGGCCCGACATACGAGATTGGCTGTTTGTCGTGATTCAAACCTGCTTCTTGGGCCTCGATCAACAAGCGAATAAAAATCGCTGCCATTGGTGCGTTCTTAAATTGATTGCCACTGGTGCCGCATGCCATGAAATATCCATCGATGCTTGAGCGATCATAAATCGGAACCCAGTCGTCGGTTGCATCATATAAAGCACCAATACCTGACGGAGAAACAGGCACACCAAATTCAGGCATACGTCGAGCAAGACGCAACATCATCGTCTCCCAAATATCCACGGTTGTTTCTTGACGCCAATCGTCAGCGTCTTCGATCCAATGCAATTCATCACACGCAGGCTCAGTGCCGCCAAGATTCAAAGTTCCGCCTGGATGTGGCCTGAAATAAATGCCCGTGTCAAGGTCGGCAACAATCGGTGCGTGGTCCTCGAGTTTGAAACCTCTTGGCGCAGGCGCAACATAAACTTCTTGACGCAACGGACGATGCCGAATATTCATTTCGTCGAGCACACCGGCAATCTTGTTTATCTTGCTGGCATGAGGCCCGGCGGCGTTGACAACAATTGAAGATTCAATGTGTTCACCTGACGCGAGTGTTACGCCAGTAACCCCAGCACCATCATTATTGATCGCAACTACTTCTTCTTTGAACCGAGTTTGTGCGCCCATGGCTTTTGCGGCGTTCACCAAATTGTGCGCCGCCAACATTGGGTCATCCATGAATCCACTCAGTGGATCATAAATTCCTGAGAGTTCACCCACGGCATCATCACCAAAAGCAGGATCGTCAATTCTTTTTGGTGGCCAATAACTGCCGGCGTCAAGCGCCGGAAATCGCTCACGCAATTGCGAGGCATCAAGAATTTCGTACGGGATACCGATATCTTCCCAAATCTTGCGAACCGATTCACCGTCGTAGCCGGTGGTTCGATAAACCAAATAACCAGTGCGAATAAATTTTGCCATGCCATCTGGGTCTACAACGCCAAGATACTCAGACCAGTTCTCCCAAATTTTTGCTGACTCCCAAGCCATCAAAACTGCATCGTGAGTCGAATAACTGAAACGGATGATTGCCGACGACGCAGAAGTCGAACCAGCACCAGCCGCTGAACCTTTGTCGATAATCACAACTGACCGACCCGCTTTAGCAAGTTCTAATGCGACTGCCCCACCAATTACACCTGCCCCGATAACTACTACATCGGTTTTCATTGATCGGCGAGTACTTCTCGCTGCCATGCCGCAGTGTCAGCGACACTGTTGAACGTAAATGAGTGCAAGCCAACAATGTTTAGAGACTCGGCATCTTTTGCCAAACCTGCAACAAGTTCCGTCGGGTCATAGCCACCAGGTGAGAGCATTTTCATTATTGACGCTTTGTTCTTGCTGAGATATCGCATCGAAGCGCCGACACCGACTCGAACACCAAGACTCATCAGTCGCGCACGATCTACGACACCTGGTACTCCAAGTTCGACGGACATCGAAAAACCATTGTCACGTTCTGACTTAAGCCACTGACGAATTTGAACAACATCAAAGCACATCTGGGTCGAAGCCAAACCTTGCACTCCTGCTTCGTTTAGTAGTTTTTGTTTGTCATGCAATGCCGTGCTCAAGGCTTCACGACTGATGAATGCGTGACCATCCGGATAACTTCCAAAGCCAACCCGTGCAACACCACTATTGCTATCAAGAAAATCGCGCAACAATTCGACACCGTCGGTATATGGGCCGAGTGGTGTTTCTGCATCACCGGCAATTAAAAAAACTTCTTTAATACCTTGCTCACGTACCCAGTTCGCTAGTTTTTGCACATGCTCACGCGATTCAACAAGCCGAGCCGCAAAGTGAGGCACGACTTCATGTCCAGCCGCGATCAAGCGTGCAGAAATTTCTTGTGTGGCCGAAATGCCTTTGACCGGTGAACAAGTGACCGAAACCGGTGCACGAGACGGCAAATCCAAAATTGCCTGCTCAATACTCTTCATCGGTATGAGCTCATAGCGCATATTGCTAACCAGTTTTTTGACCGCAGGAGTGACCGCAGTAGGTGATTTTTTGAGGATTGAGAAGATTGACATCGACGCAATACTAGAGGGATTTAACGACCGATGCTTATTCTGGTTGGCTTTGGTACTTAAAAACTAAGCAAATGTGTCAGGTAGCACACTCTTGCGCTTGGCAATATATTCTTTAAGTTCTTCATCGATCGCTTCATCAAGTGGTGGAGCAACATAACTCGCCAGTCGCTCCTTCCAGATTTTGTTGGCACGCTTAGCCGAGTCATCTCCGCCGTCTTCAAGCCACTGCTCATAACTCGAGTTATCGGAAGTTGTCGAACGATAGAAAGCCGACTCGAAGTTCGCCAGAGTGTGCGCCGTGCCTAAGAAATGATTGCCCGGTGGGTTCTCACGTATCGCATCAAGAGCCTGACCATTTGACGAAATATCTAAACCCTTGGCAAACGTTGCCATCATCCCGAGTTGATCATCATCCAAAATAAATTTCTCGTAACCAATTGCAAGCCCGCCTTCAAGCCAACCAGCCGCGTGTAACACAAAGTTCGTACCAGCCATCAGTGTTGGAATTAAAGTTGCGGCACTTTCATATGCAGCCTGAGCATCTGGAAGTTTTGAAGCAGTCAATGAACCACCAGAACGAAACGGCACACCGAGTCGGCGTGCAAGTGCCGCCATTGTGTACAAGACGATTGCCGGCTCTGGGGTGCCGAAAGTTGGCGCACCTGTCTGCATCGACATTGACGACGCGAACGAACCAAGTATCACTGGTGCTCCTGGGCGCACCAACTGTGTAAATGTCATACCAGCAAGAGCTTCGGCAAGAGTCTGTGTTGCGACACCAGCAGAAGTTGACGGCGCCATTGCTCCAGCCAAAATAAAAGGAGTAATAATCGTCGCCTGATTATTTAATGCATACACCTCAGCCGATGCAAGCATCGATGCATCCCACACCAATGGCGAAGACGCATTAATCAAACTTGTCATCACTGTGCGATCTTGTAAATCGCCACCGAAACCGATTCGTGCTAGTTCGACGCTGTCTTGCGCGCGCTCGCCCGCCGTAACCGAACCCATGAATCCTTTATCGCTGTATTTAATATGTGCATAAACCATGTCGAGGTGACGCTTGCTGACCGGAATATCAACTGGTTCACAAACTGTTCCACCTGAGTGATGAATTCGTGGCGACATATACGCGAGTTTTACGAAATTTTGAAAGTCTGTAATCGTTGCATAACGACGCCCGTTGTCAATGTCGTACGCAAAAGGCGAACCATAGTTCGGCGCAAATACAGTCGCATTGCCACCGATTTGAACATTGTTGGCCGGATTGCGCGCGTGTTGTGTATAGATACCCGGTGCCGTTGCAGAAACTATTTTGCGGCACATTCCTCTCGGAAATCTGACGCGAGTACCGGTGACATCTGCACCCGCATCTTTGAACCGCTGAACCGCAGATGGATAATCACGAACTTCGATTCCGACTTCTTCAAGAATCGTGTCGGCATTATGCTCAATTATTTCAAGACCTTCATCTGTGACGAGTTCGTAAGGCTTTATCAACCTGGTGATGAATGCATCGCGATCAGGTTCATGTGACGAACGCAAAGTTTGTCGACCGGCTCGACCACCCGAGCGTTTTGTTCGTGCTACATCTGTCATTTGTTCTATTCTGCCACGACGCCAGAAGATCGGCGACGGCGACCAGATCGCCCAGCGCCGTCTGGTTGTGCGTTATCTCGAGCCGGAAGATCAATAACCTTCTCTAGATTTGGGGTTAGCGCCGTCTTGTGGGGAAAGGCCATCGCCGCCACAAATAACTCTTGGAATCTTGGCTCAGTTGCCGTTTCAATTTTTGTTACACCACGCACGGTTTCTTCCATCTCGTATCGCAGTTTTCTCGACAGAAGAGACTGAACTGCGCCTGCACCCGCAGCATTGCCAACAGATCGAACACCAGCAACCGGACAATCAGGCACGAGACCAAGAACCATTGCATAAACCGGATCAATGTGCGCACCGAACGCACCCGCAAGACGAATGTCGTGCACCACGGGCGAACCAGCATGTTCAACGAGCAAATCGATACCTGCGCGTAACGCCGCTTTGGCTAATTGAATTGCACGCACATCGTTTTGGGTTACAAATAATTTCGTCTCATCGTGTTCATAGAACAAATACGAAAATGTTCGGTCATCGGCAACGATTCGACTACTACGTGCGGCCAGTTCTCCACGTACGACACCATCAGTGTCGATGATTCCACTCAAATACATTTCTGCTATCACTTCGATAATCCCAGAGCCACAAATTCCGGTAATTGCGGTGTCTCCGAGTGACTCAATAAAACCTGGTTCGTTGCTCCAAAGCGTTGAACCGATTACTTTGATTCGCGGCTCAAGAGTTTTACGATCAATTCGAACATGTTCTATTGCGCCGGCCGTCGCGCGTTGGCCCGCACTAATTTGCGCACCTTCAAAAGCAGGACCAGTTGGGCTTGATGCAGCAAATTGATGCTTTGTATTTCCGAGAACGATTTCGGCGTTTGTTCCGATGTCTACTAGTAGTTGCATCTCGGTCGATCGATGTGGCCCTTCAGCCAATATTGCTGCGGCAGTGTCGGCACCAACATGGCCGGCGATACACGGTCCGACATAATAAGCAGCATTCGGCAAATCGAGATCGAGTTCGTTCGCCCAGCCGCTGACCGATTCGTTGGTGGCTAATACGAACGGAGCCATACCAAGCGGAGTTGGATCGATACCAAGCACGATGTGGTGCATAATTGGATTGCCGACGATTGTGATTTCTAAAACTTTTGCACGAGAAATACCTGCGCTCGCTACGAGGTTGCCGACCAGGTCATCAAGCGCGACTCTGATTGCTTTTGTTAATTCTCGATCACCACCCGGATTCATCATCACATATGACACGCGGCTCATTAGGTCTTCACCAAAACGAATTTGCGGGTTCATCACTCCGTAACTTCCGATAATTTCACCTGTTAGAAGTTCACACAAGTGTCCAGCAACAGTTGTTGATCCAACATCAACTGCAATTCCGTACGCGCTATCAACAAATCCGGGCCACGCCGCGACAATTTGATCGAGATCCTTCGTGAAGCGCACCGCAACCGTTAATTCACCACCAGATTTAGCCATTGCGTTGTGCAAAGTATTCAACGCACGACGCGCCACCTGCGGAGCCTGACGCTTATGTTGCGTAGCCACTGCATTGGCAAGTGCATCAGCCGCACTAACTGAATCACCAAGTTGTGCTTCTGGGACCGTCAGGTAATACAAACCAAAGCTTGGGTCAACCGTTATCGGTTCAAGATCTAAATCTTTTCGAACAATTTGACGGTGTACCTGACTAATCGCCGGCACGTCAATGACAACATCGCCACAAATTCGTGCGGCACAACCAAGACGATTTCCGGGTACGAGCGCACGTTTAGCACGATAATTAGTTTCGGTTTCAGCCAAACTAGATAATGAAGACTCAGTGACAGTGATTCCCCATTTTGCAAAGACGCCGTTTGATGGT
>BJGF01000084.1 GCA_014190295.1 Actinomycetes bacterium
CGACTCGTTAGCCAAGCCCCACAAATAACTATCAGCATTCCAATCAGAGATAGCGCGAGTATTTTTTCGTCGTTGAATAGTACGCCAAGAAATGTTCCGACGATCGGTGTGAAATAGGTCGGAATCATCGCGCGAATAGTGCCAGTTCGCTTCAACAGTGTGCCGAACAGCAAAAATGCAATCCCAGAACCTAGCGCACCCAGTATCACTGTTGCTCCGAGTAATGAAAACGTTAATGTTGCCGAGCGCAGCGCGATTAATCCGATTGGTGCAGATAAAACTGTCGAGATTGAAACAACTCGGAGCATCAAAGTTGCTGGAGAGTAAATTGCTTGTAATGGTCTAGCCATGTTTAATGCGACGGCGTAACACGTCAGCGCCGCCAGAAGATAAAAAATTCCTTTGGCGTCGGCCGAAGAGCCGTCGTTGATTGAGGGTACGGCAATCAAAACTATGCCGATAAATCCCACGATCACAGCGATAATTCGTTGCTTAGAAGGTTTCGTCCTGATCCAAATTGAAGTTACAACGATCACGACCACCGGCAATGCGCCGTTCATCATTCCGGCGATGCTGCTGGCAACTGTTTGTTCGGCGAGTGGAAATAAAATGAACGGAAGCGCCATCCAAACCAAGCCCAGGATCCATAATTTTGTGCGGTGTTCGCGTGCAATTGGGTCACGCGAACCAGGCACGAAAAACAACGCCACCATTCCAAAAAAAGATCGACCAAATGGAACGAAAGCAGCTGGAGCATCGCGAATAATGATGTCAATTAATAAGAAAGACGATCCCCAAGTCAGCGCCATCCCAAGCGCCAGTGCCCAATCGGTCAAGCCAAACTTCACATTCGTGTCAGCAGAAGGCGAAATGCCCGAATGGGATTGTTTCATGGGTATTCACTATTCTCGCCCATAGGTAATGAGATGGACGAATTTAAGAACAACTAAAGATGTGAGGAACTTTGTCTAACGAAATTCATGCAATCGATGCGTTGGGATATGAGCAACGAAAGTTTCCGCCACCTGCGGCATTCAAAGCCGATGCGATTATCTCTGATCAAAGTCTCTATGCAGAGGGCGAGCGAGACTTCGCCGAATATTGGGCACGTCATGCTAGAGAGTTGATTTCATGGTCACAGCCATTTACAAAAACACTCGAATGGGATTTGCCGTATTCCGAATGGTTTAGCGACGGAACACTCAATGTTTCTTATAACTGTCTTGACCGACACGTTCTTGCAGGTCGTGGTGAAAGAGTGGCTTTTTATTGGGAGGGTGAGCCCGGCGATTCGCGCACAATTACGTATGCACAACTCTTGGATGAAGTGCAAAAATTTGCCAATGTTTTGAAAAGTCTCGGTGTCGAAAAAGGTGATCGGGTAAATATTTACTTGCCGATGATTCCTGAGGCTGCAGTTGCGATGTTGGCCTGTGCTCGAATCGGTGCGGCACACAGCGTCGTATTTGGCGGTTTTTCTGCGCAAGCGCTTTCAGATCGGATTAATGATGCCGAAGCAAAGTTATTGATCACAGCAGATGGCGGCTGGCGTCGCGGAGAAGTTTTTCCACTTAAGTCGCAAGCCGACGAAGCACTTAAAACGACTTCAACAATTAAGCACGTTGTAGTGGTCAAGCGCGGCAACAACGAAGTTTCAATGACTCCAAGTCGAGACGTTTGGTACCACGAAGCGATGTCTACGGCTGAAGCAATTTGTGCAGCCGAACCAATGGAAGCCGAACATCTGCTGTTTTTGCTTTACACATCTGGCACAACGGGCAAGCCAAAAGGCATCATGCATACAACTGCTGGCTATCTGACTCATGTCACGACGACGTTTAAATATGTATTTGATCACAAACCCGAGACCGATGTTTTTTGGTGCACGGCCGACGTGGGTTGGGTAACTGGCCACAGTTACATCGTCTACGGGCCATTGGCGAATTGCGCGACACAGATTATGTACGAAGGCGTGCCGAATTTTCCGGCTAATGATCGCATCTGGCGAATCATCGATAAATATAAGGCAACTATTTTTTACACCGCGCCGACTGCAATTCGTACTTATATGAAGTGGGGTGCACAAGAGCCCGCCAAACATGATTTGAGTTCGTTGCGATTGATCGGCACCGTTGGTGAGCCGATAAATCCAGAAGCATGGATTTGGTACAACGAAAATATTGGCGGTTCACGATGCCCGATTATCGATACTTGGTGGCAAACCGAAACTGGCGGGATGATGATTACTCCGCTGCCAGGCGTGACCGTAACGAAACCCGGTTCAGCGACGTTTCCGCTGCCAGGTATTGGCGCCGAACTTGTGGATGAACAAGGCAACCGCGTGATGTCCGGTGGCGGATATTTGACTTTGACAACTCCGTGGCCCGGCATGTTGCGCGGAATTTGGAAAGATCAAAAGCGCTATCGCGAAACATATTGGAGCAAGTTTCCTGGGCGATATTTTGCAGGTGACGGCGCCAAACTCGACAGTGAAGGTTATTTGTGGTTGCTCGGTCGAGTTGACGATGTGATGAACGTTTCGGGGCACCGCATTTCAACAACTGAAGTTGAGTCGGCGCTGGTGTCGCACCCAAGTGTTGCCGAGGCCGCAGTTGTCGGGGCCAAAGACGAAATGACGGGCCAAGCAATTATTGCATATGTCACTTTGCGAAGCGGTTTAGAAGTTGATGAAAAAGTTCTTCGCGAACATGTGGCCAAAGAAATCGGACCAATTGCTAAACCCAAGATGATTTTCTTTACACCTGATTTGCCAAAAACTCGCAGTGGCAAAATTATGCGACGTTTATTGCGTGACGTCGCTGAAGGTCGCAATATCGGTGATACAACAACTCTTGCCGATGCATCGGTTGTCAGCGAACTACAACGCCGAGCTACCGAATCGCCGACAGAAGATTAGTTAGTTGCGAACTAGTCGCGAAAATTTATAAATTGCAGGGGCAAATCTAAATTTGCACCACGCAACATAGCAATAGTTTCTTGCAGGTCGTCACGTTTTTTCGCAGTAACTCTAAGTTGATCGCCTTGAGTTTGTCCACCGACACCCTTCGGTCCTTTTTCTTTAATTAATTTATTTATCTCGCGTGCTTTATCTGCTGGCACACCAACTTTGATTGTCACGATTTGTCGAACACTTTCGCCGGTGGCTTGCTCGATTTTTCCCCAGTCAAGACTTTTCAGCGAAATATTTCGCTTGACAAATCGCTCTTCGAGCAAAACCTTGAGTGCTCGAAGTCGGTCTTCGCTAGACGTGCGCAGGGTGAGCACAAGATCTTTTTGTTCAATCTCAGAATTCGTGTCTTTAAAGTCGTAGCGATTTGCGAGTTCTCGCTGAGCCTGGTCAATTGCGTTTCGCAATTCTTGGCGATCAACTTCGGATACGACATCGAAACTTGGCATGGGGAAACGATACCTAAAAGAGATAGCGTGGCGGTGTCAAATGATGTGGGGTCGGTGCCCGAGCGGCCAAAGGGAGCAGACTGTAAATCTGCCGGTTTACGCCTACGAAGGTTCAAATCCTTCCCGGCCCACAATCACTTCAATTGCGGCAGGTCTTGCAAGATGCATTGCATGACTGCGATGTCCAACCATTTGCCAAATTTTCTTGCAACTTGTTGCTCAACACCCACAAGTTTGTAGCCACATGCCGAATGTAAATCTCGTGAGGCCGTACTAGTTGATTCAATTCGGGCGATGACCGAGTGAAAACCAGAAACAGTTGCTACTGCCAACAGATGATTGAGTATTTGTCGACCAATACCTCTTCGTGCAACATCGCGACGCACGTAAACAGAATTTTCTACAGTTGTGCGGTAACCGGTGCGATCTTTATATTCGCTCAGAGCACCGAAACCTAAAACTGCGCCAGCAGAATCAACTGCGACCACGGCGCAAAATGCACCACTGCGTGCGGCTATCCATTCTTGCTGAACTTCAAGCGTGCGCGGCACAAGATCCATTGTTGAAGTTTCATTTTCAACTTCATGGTTGTAGATCGTTCGAATTGCCTGCGCATCATCGCTGGTGGCTTCGCGAATCGTCAATGTTGACATCTGTAAAACCCTATCTTTTGGGCAGTAGTCAGTTCCCGCTATATTGAATGCGAAATCTGTGAGGGTGAATCCAAGCAGTTGTTCGCCCTCTTAGCTCATTCGGTAGAGCACTTCCATGGTAAGGAAGAGGTGGTGGGTTCGATTCCCACAGAGGGCTCAGTAATACAAGGCGACGTAGCTCAGTTGGTTAGAGCATCCGGCTCATAATCGGAAGGTCATCGGTTCGAGTCCGATCGTCGCTACTAGGTGCAAAGTAGAATTATAAATCAGATGTCTGACACTTCAGAAACGAAAGTTTCGATCATTGGAACGGTAAAGATCGTCTGGAAGTTGTTTACAAACTCCGACCGCATCGCATTCACTCGAATTGTCGTGATGGTGATTATCGGAATGTTTCTTGAGACGATCAGTCTCGGAATCGTTGTACCAATTATTGGAATTCTTACTCAAGATGACTATCAACAGAAGTATCCGTTCATCGTTGATATTTTTGGGAGCTTAAGTCGTGAAGAATTGATTTCTGCGGTAATGGTGGCAATGGTTTTGATTTATGTAGTACGTAGTTTGTTTTTGTTTTGGAGTCTGTGGATTCAAAAAGGTTTCTCTGCTTCTGTTTCGGGTCGTCTTTCGCAGAGCCTCTTCTCAACCTATTTGCGCCAGCCTTACATGTTTCACTTGCAGCGCAATTCTTCAACGTTGATGCGCAATGCAAAAAATGCAACAGCCATTGTCACGTGTGGTGTTGATCCGTTTCTCGTTTTGCTTACTGACGGTTTAGTGGCAATTGCAATGTTTGCGTTGCTTATAGCAGTCGAGCCTGTTGGCACTTTGGCTGTGCTGTTGGTATTTGGAATATCAACTTTCGTGTTTCATGCTGTTGGTATTTGGAATATCAACTTTCGTGTTTCAAAGAACCACTCGTCGACGAATCGACAATTGGGGTTATCAAGTTGATTATCACGAAACCAAGATCTTGCAGCATCTGCAAGAAGGTTTTGGCGGTGCAAAAGACGTAAAAGTGTTGGGCCGCGAAAATGAGTTTTTATCGCAACACGAGAAGCATCTCGGAGAGAGCATCCGAATAAATCGCATTTATAACGTGATACTCACATTGCCAAGGTCTTTTATGGAGATCATTACGATCGTGGGGCTCTGCTTGTTGGTCGTGAGCATGGTGGTACGTGGTCGAGAGCTTGCCGATATTGTGCCGATTCTCGGTTTGTTCGCCGCGGCGGCCTTTCGAGTCATGCCGTCGATTAATCGTTTACTGATGGCCACACAGACACTAATTTTTAACCGTTCGATCATTACTTCTGTTTATCAAGACTTTTTGCTGGATAGTCCGGACTCACTGACTGTAAACAGCAACACAAAATTCGCCTCACAACTCGAACTTGTTGATGTGAGCTTTCAGTATCCGGCGGCAGCGGCTGCGTCGTTGCAGAACGTCTCACTAGTTGTTAAGCGTGGTGAGGCGGTTGGCTTTGTCGGGCCGAGTGGTGCCGGAAAGAGCACGCTGGTGGATGTGATTCTTGGTTTGTTTGCGCCAACATCGGGTGTTGTAAAAATTGATGGGCAAAATGTTCAGCAGAACTTGAGAAATTGGCAGAACCAGATTGGCTATGTTCCACAAGCAATTTACTTAACTGACGACACGTTGCGCCGCAACGTTGCATTCGGGCTCAATGATGAAAACATTGACGACAACTTGGTGCGTGATGCGATTCGACTTGCTCAGCTTGAAGAGTTTGTCGCAACATTGCCAGAAAAACTTGACACGGTAGTTGGTGAAAGAGGAGTGAGATTGTCTGGTGGACAGCGTCAGCGCATTGGTATAGCTCGTGCTCTGTATCACAACCCAAGTGTTTTAGTTTTAGATGAGGCGACGAGTTCGCTTGACACACCAACTGAGCACGGCGTGATGCAGGCAGTTCAAGCATTACAGGGTTCGAAGACTGTGATTATCGTCGCTCACCGACTGAGCACTGTTGAATATTGCGATCGTTTGTACAAAATTGAAAATGCGCGAATCACCGAAGAAGGAACTTTCGAAGAAGTCGTTCAACGCTCTGCTAAAAAGCAGTGAAAGCCGAAACACCAAGTCTGGAAACTCAAAAGGTAGCATTAATTAATCAAGTACTTGATGGATGGATGCGATGCAGCAACACATAACTGATTACTCGGCTCGACTGTCGTCGGCTTTGACCTTGCCGGCGATCAAGCAAGTGCCGCAACTTGCACAAGCGTTTAAGACCGCCTGGGATAACAAGAAAACTATTTATCTATGTGGCAACGGTGGTAGTGCCGGAAACGCAATCCACCTGGCGAACGACTTTTTGTACGGCGCAGGCTTGACTCGTGGAATTGGTTTGCGGATTGAATCACTTTCGGCAAATGCCGCAGTACTTACATGCCTTGCTAACGACATTGGCTATGAAGAGGTGTATGCAGAACAACTCCGAGTCAAAGCAAACAGTGGTGACGTATTACTCGTGTTCTCTGGAAGCGGCAATTCTCCGAACGTTGTGCGCGCTCTTGAGATGGGCAACAAACTTGGCATGGAGACATTTGCGATACTCGGATTCTCGGGTGGAAAGTGTAAAGATCTCGCCAAGTATCCGTTGCATTTTGCAATTAATGATATGCAAATTGCAGAAGATCTTCAATTGATAATTGGTCACATGATTATGCAGTGGCTCTGTGACGGCGCAAACAGCGACAAATAAAAGTAGAAGAGCATCACAGTGACTGTTGCGTTGGTAACTGGCGGAGCAGGTTTTATTGGCAGCCATCTTGTAGATGCATTGCTTGCAGAAAATATATCAGTACGGGTAATTGATAATTATTCTACTGGTCGTCCAGAAAATCTTGCACATGTTTCAGGCAAAGTTGAAATAATTGAAGCAGATATTGCCAAGAGTGGAAGCTGGCAGAAACACTTTCAAGGCGCAGATTGGGTTTTTCATCTCGGAGCACTCGCTGACATCGTCCCGAGTATTCAGCGTCCTGAGGATTATTTTTTGGCCAACGTCAACGGCACTTTCAACGTTTTAGAAGCAGCCAGAAATGCTGGTGTTAAGCGATTTATCTATGCAGCATCATCATCTTGTTATGGAATTCCCGATAATTATCCGACTGCTGAGACAGCCGAAATCTCTCCGCAATATCCGTATGCACTGACAAAACGTCTTGGTGAAGAGTTGGTAATGCATTGGGCGCAGTTGTACAACCTTCCAGCAATCGCACTTCGTTTATTTAATGTTTATGGACCAAGATCTCGTACATCGGGAACCTACGGCGCCGTATTCGGCGTTTTCTTGGCGCAAAAACTTGCAGGCAAACCATTCACCGTCGTCGGCGATGGTACGCAGACCCGAGATTTCACGTATGTAACTGATGTTGCGAGTGCTTTTTTAACTGCTGCAAAAAGTTCGTCGTATGCAGAAATTTACAATGTTGGTAGTGGTGAAACAGTCTCAGTAAATCGGCTCGTTGAACTTCTTGGTGGAGAAGTTACTTATATTCCCAAGCGACCAGGTGAACCAGATTGCACGTATGCCGATAT
>BJGF01000085.1 GCA_014190295.1 Actinomycetes bacterium
GAGTGCTATGGGTGGATTTAATTCGAGTCAGTTTGCTGCGTTGCCGCCGAGTGCTATAGGTGGTTTCAGTCAGAGTCAGTTCATGGTCTTGCCGCCCAGTGCGATGGGTGGTTTTAATTCGAGTCAGATGGCTGCATTACCGCCAAGTGCGATGGGTGCGTTCAAGCCTGATCAGATGGCTGCGTTGCCGCCGAGCGCAATGGGCGGAATGAATCAAGACCAGTTCAAAGTTTTGCCAGCCAGTGCGATGACCGGATTCAATTCAAATCAGATGGGTGCATTGCCTCCAAATGCTATTTCTGGATTTAAGTTAGACCAGATGAAGTCGTTGCCTCCAACCGCAATTACTGGAATGCAACAAGATCAGTTCGCGGCGTTACCTCCACAGGCGATGATTGGATTTAAGCCCGATCAGTTTGCTGCTTTGGGTTCTTCGGCTATTTCTGGAATGCAACAAAATCAGTTCAAAGCGATTCCACCTGCGGCGATGGGGGCCTTTACCCCAACCCAAATGGATTCGATGCCAAATGGTGCATTGTCGGTAATTAGTCCAAGCCAATTTAAATCTTTGACCCCGGCCGTAATTGCGTCAATGAGCGCCGAACAACGTAACGCTCTGCCGCAGGCTGCATTGAATCCTGCAGCAAATGCTGCACCGGCAAATACTGGTAACGCCAGTGCGCTTGCTGGTGCATTAACTGGATGGAATATTGACAAAGTTCCTGCCAACTCGTTTAATAATTTTAAACCAACGGATGCTGCGAAACTTTCGCCAGAGACATTCTCGGCGATGAATCCAGAGCAGTTCAAAGCAATGCCAGCGAATGCATTTGCCGGATTTAAACCCGATCAAGTTGCTGCACTCTCTCCTCAAGCTTTTTCTGCCATGAAACCGACACAAATGGCGTCCCTGCCAACAAATGCGTTCGGTTCGTTTAACAGTGAGCAACTTGGTGCTTTGCCGGCTGCTGCATTTGGCGCGATGAAACCAACTCAAGTTGGGGCGATGCCTCCAACGTTGATGGCGTCGATGTCGCCGCAACAAGTTGGTGCTTTGCCTGCGACTGCTGTGGCTGGTTTGAAAGCCGATCAAGTTGATGCGTTGCCTCCAGCGGCGTTTGCTGGCATGAAATCGGCGCAAGTTGGTGCGTTGACACCTGCTGCGGTTGGTTCATTGAGTGTTGACCAGGTTGCGGCATTGCCCGCGACTGCGCTGGCGGCGATGAAGCCAACTCAAGTTGGGGCGATGCCTCCAGCGGCGATGGCGTCGATGTCGCCGCAACAAGTTGGTGCTTTGCCTGCGACTGCTGTGGCAGGTTTGAAAGCCGATCAAGTTGCAGCTTTGCCAGCGAGTGCGTTGGCGACAATGAAGCCCGCAGCAGTTGCTGCCCTTAGTCCGGCATCTGCTGCAGGATTTAGCAATGAAAAGTTGGCGGCGATGACGCCAGCTCAAGAAAAAGCATTAAAGCCAGAGTTCGTAAACAAATTAACGCCAGAACAGAAAGCAGCGCTTAAGGGATAAATAGTTAAGCGTGTAACGAATTTATTGGTGGGCTAGTGCGGCTTCGTTGCGACTCTCGAGAACCGAGAGCGCGACGAGCGCACCAATCACAAATGTTGCGCCGATCACTCGAGTTGTAGTCACGGCTTCGTTGAGAAAAATTACCCCCATGGCGATTGCGAGAACTGGTTCAATGGTCGTGATCACCGAGAGCATGCTTGGGCCGACACGTTTTAATCCTGCATATGAAAACATAAATGGCGCAACCGTGCCAAAGAGTGCGAATGTCGAAATGTAAAGCCAACTTGACTGATTAGAGGGAAAGTCGACGCTCAGGCCAAAAGGTAGCGTCGCGCAAATCAACCAGTAGCCGATTGCTGCACCGATATTGATGAAAGTTACACCCGTGAGCAGATTGACTTTTGCCAGCGTGCGAGTAACCGCCAGCAGATAAAACGCGAACAAGAAAGACGAAACCATCACCAAAGTGATTGCCGAATTCGAGCCACCTTTGACTTGGCCGGTAGTGATGATGATTCCAGTGAGACTAAAGAAAAGCGAGATAACGATATTGCGCGACGGTCGCTTTTTATGGATGATCCAAGAAATCAAAACGACGGTCACGGGAAAGAAATACCACATCACGATTGCCAAGCCAGTATCAATTGTTTCAATTGCAAGAAAATATGTGAAAGAAACAGTTGTGATTCCGAGAGTGCCGATTAAAAACATCTCGAGAATCAGTTTCAATGGCGGAAATGGTTCTTTGCGCATTGCGATCTGGCGCAAAACCAACATGATCACACTGGCGATCGTGAATCGAATTGTCATTACCCCCAACGGGTTCGCTCCTGCGTCATAAGCATTTTTTGCAAGTGTTGGCCCAATTGAGAAACCAAAGCTAGACATCACTACAAAAATTGAGCCAAGGATTCGCTGGTTCTTGAGCACCATTAAAATCTAGTTGCACGCACTCATTGACGAGTAACATTTCACTGTGGCTAAATTTCCGATTGATGCTTTTGCTGATGTGCTGCAGGCAAATTCGAAGTTTGCGACAACTTTTGAAGACGAACACCTGACTGGCACAGCCCGTAGAGGGCTCGCGATCGTCACTTGTATTGACTCGCGGATTAACCCACTTGCCGTTGTGGGCATGAAGTCGGGGGATGCAAAAATTTTACGAAATGCCGGCGCCCGCGTAACTGATGACGTTTTGCGCACGCTCGTGTTGGCTTCATATCTGCTCGCCGTGAATCGCGTGCTTGTTATGCCGCACACTGACTGTCGAATGGCTAGTGGTGACGAAGAGTCGATTCATGCAAGCATCGAAGAGCGACATGGCATTGATACGCGAAATATCGAATTTCGCACCGTGAGCGATCAACGCGAAGCGCTAGCCACCGACGTGGCCAGCATTCGTGCCTATTCAATTTTGCCAAAAACTTTGCAAGTTGCTGGCGCAATTTACAACGTGCACACCGGAGAACTCGAACCCATTGACTGCTAGTCGGTCAGTAAAGCAAGGCGACGCCGGCGGCCGAGAGTGTGGCGACAAGAAGCCACGAGATCAAACCAAGAACGAGTGGGCGAGCACCAATACTGCGCAGTTTGCGTGCGTCGACACCGGCACCGAGACCAACGAGAGCGCTTGCGAGCAGAGACTTTTCAATCCATTTGATATTGCTCAGCGTCGTTTGTGGAATCTCTAAAAACGAATTGAGCGATATTGCCACTAAGAATCCAACGACAAATAACGGCACCATCGGAGGAAGTTTGGTTGCAAGTGCAGTCGCGTTTTCACCAACTGTTCGCCAGGCGGCGAGCTTGCGTCGACGGGCGAAACTAACACCAGCGACTAACGGCGCCAGCAACATCACACGGGTCAGTTTGACGATGATCGCAGCGTTTTGTGCTTGTTGATCGCCTGATGCGGCTGTTGCCACGGTTTGCGCGACATCGTGCACGCTCGCACCGACCCACGAACCAAATCTCGCCCCAGTAAAGCCGATTAGTTCAGCGAATGCGGGCAATAAAAAAATTGCCAGAGTGCCACAAATCGTCACGAGCGCAATCGCGTATGCCATGTCATCATCATCGGCATCGCTGACTGGTCGCATTGCGGCAATTGCTGATGCACCACAAATTGAAAAACCCGTAGCAACAAGCAAACTTAGGCCGTGTGAAAGACCCATTTTCTTGCCGAGCCACTGCGTACCGAAAAATGTAAGAGTCACTACGATTACCACCAAAAATAAACCGGGTGTGCCGAGTTCGCGAACTTGTGCAAACGAGAGTTGAAGTCCAAGTAGCACAATGCCCAGGCGCAACAAACTTCGCGCAGCAAAACGCAAACCATCCTTACACGATTCGGGGATTACTCCGAGATTTGCAAGCAATGCACCAATGACTACAGCCACAACGAGTGGGGAGACAACAACTGGCGTCAAATTCTTAACCAGTGCTTCGACTGTAAAGGCAACAAACGCGATGATTGCGCTAAGGCAAAGCCCAGGTATGTGCTGTTTTCGTATCATGCGATTAAGAGGTTAGTTGCAAAAATAAAAGAGCCCTGGCCGAAGCCAGGGCTCTTGCAATTCGAAAACTGATTCGAAATTATGCTTCTTTGTAGCCCTCTGCTCTTGAGCGCGTAATTGCGATTCCCAAGATTAAAAGACCGTAACCAGGCTTTGCCAATACGTCGGCGATTGTGTAACCGACTTGAATGACAGTTGCTGAGTCTTCCATCGAGAGACCGAATGCCTTAGCCAAGAAGCTCATCTCGTCACCGAGCAAGTAAGCAATCGGGTAAACAACCCATGTGCCCAACAAGACCCAACGAAGGGTTTTGAGTTTGGCTCCTACTGCGTCGGTCTGACTCTTAAGCGCCTTGCCAACTTCACCTGCGAACAATGTATACATGATGTAGACAAAGAACAAGAATGAAATTATGAACCACATATTGCGGGTGCTACTTCCATGAGCGGCAGTTTCACCTGGATATCCAGCTGCGATCATCAAAACTGAAGCCACTGCAAGTTTCGTAGTAACACCTTTTGCTTTGTCTTTGGCAATGCCAGAAACGACAACTAGTTCTGCCACTAGTAGAGGAACCGTCAATAGCCAGTCGGCATATCGGTACCCTTCGTTCCATGGTGCTTTGTCTGCAAAGTTGGTGAACATTCTCCAGTAGTGATAAGCGGCGATACC
The DNA here is from genome assembly GCA_014190295.1 of Actinomycetes bacterium. GTDB lineage: Bacteria > Actinomycetota > Acidimicrobiia > Acidimicrobiales > Ilumatobacteraceae > BACL27. The sequence continues at coordinate 4,712 of BJGF01000085.1, forward strand.
GCAAATCATTGCCGACATCGTTACTGCATTTCGATACGCAGGTGACACACGGCTTCGAGAGACCAAGTAGTACGCAAACGAAATCGCCATTGCTGCAACAGCAAAAGAAAGAGCGTTGTATACCAGTTGATCATTACCTGTTGTTAACACTTCCATTTAAATTCCTCCTGAAATAATTCTCAAGTTCCAGCTGACCGATATCAACTTTTTTGAACTCTTGAACATAGTAAGCCAAATCAATGATAAATGCGAGTTTTGTAGCATTAGGAAACCAGCCATTTTGAGCCAGGTAGCCTAAAAAGATGGCAAATATTGCTGGTGTTGTGCGTCGCAAAGTTACAAACTGGGCGGTCAAAGTTGTGCGCAAAGATGGGACACAGGCGTCAAAACCCGACGTCTTGGTCACCGAAGAGCCGCTTGAGATTCGTGTTGAATCACCATTTCAAACGGTGCAACCAGTAGCGGTGACGATGCGCACGCCCGGTCACGATTTTGAATTAGCGGTCGGGTTTTTGTTTACCGAAGGAATGATAAAAAATTCAGACGACGTGCATACAGTGCGTTATTGCCAGTTGCCAGACTCTGCAGAACAGCAATTCAATGTCGTAACAGTCAGCTTGAAAGTTCAGTTTGACGAAGCGTTGTCGCGTCGTGGGATGGTTACTTCGGCGAGTTGCGGTATTTGCGGCACAACTTCGATCGAGCAACTTGCACAAACGGTTAGTCGTATTGAATCTGGTGTCGGCCCAGTGATGACATCGCAAATGCTCATATCGTTGCCTGAAATTATTCGTGAGATGCAACCAACATTTGATCGCACTGGTGGTTTGCACGCTGCTGGTCTAGTCGATGCTCAAGGTGCGGCATTTTGTGTGCGTGAAGACATTGGTCGACACAATGCGGTCGATAAAGTAATCGGAAAAGCGGTTCTTGAAAACAAAATACCCATTAGTAGTCATGCATTAGTAGTCAGCGGGCGTTTGTCTTTCGAAATAATTCAAAAAGCGGCGATGGCGGGCATTTCATTTATCGCATCTGTCGGTGCGCCTTCAAGTCTTGCGGTCGAAACTGCCGAAGATCTTGGCATCACCCTCGTGGGTTTTGTGCGCGATGGCACCGCGAATATTTATACGCATACTCACAGAATCGCAAATTAGATAGCCTGATGTGTGACTAGCCCTTGTAGCTCAGTGGATAGAGCACCGGACTTCTAATCCGTTGGTCGTAGGTTCGACTCCTACCAAGGGCGCTGCTGAATTATTTAGACGGCGGCAGTTTCACCGCGCAACGCAGGGTGAATCATATTTTCACGAGGAAAATGAATCGGCAAGTATTCGCGAATTTTGGCGTCAATTTCCTCTGGAATGTGACTCGGGAAATTATTGTCGAGCACGCTCTTGACTTTTGCAATCGCCACATCGATAATTTGCGGCCGACCAACTTCGTTCCATTCTTTTGGACTCAGGCGATCGCCAACAGCAGGGTAGATGTATTCGGTCTGCATGATGTCGAGTGTCTGTTTTGCGCCAAGATAATGTCCGGGTCCACCGATAACTGCGGCACGAATTGTTTCAATCGACAGTGATTCATCGGTAACTTCAATGCCTTTGATCGTGCGTTGAACCGCACCGACGATGTCGTTGTCAAGCACGACGCCTTCAAGCGAGAACCCAAGCAAACTTCCGTGCATGCCGGCCGATTCGTAGATCAGGTTCATGCCAGCGTTGCCGACCAATGCGTGGTTGTAACCCTTTTCTGCACCAGCTTGTGCATCAGGAACCTTTGAGTCGCTGATGCCAGACGATGTGCCACCAGTGAGATCGTAGAAGTGTGCCATCTGTGCACTCGCTGCCGAAAGAATTGCTTGTTCAGGACTGCCACCAGACATTGCACCTGAACGCAAATCAGAAACGAACGACCATGTGCCAAAAATTGCTGGGTGACCAGGCACAAGCGCATTGACATACGCCAAACCTGCGAGCACTTCGGCAGTTTCTTGAACCAGTGCACCGGCGAGCGCTGCTGGGGCTGTTGCGCCGGCTTGACCAGCCGAAAGCAACAACACTGGCATGCCACCATAGACGGCTGTTTCTAAACAACGACACGCATCAGTCGCAAACTTAAGTGGCGGAACAACAAAACAATTCGACTGACTAACAAACGGACGAGCACGCCACTTGTCTTCGCCACCCGCGATGTCGTGCAACATTCGCAACGACGCATCAAGATGATCTGGGTGCACCCACGAAGTGCCGACATGTTTTGTTGTGCCGCTGACACTCAAATAGCAAGTGTTGATATCCATTTCGGCTGGGTCTGGCAAATCGCGTGGCACGACTGTTCGCTGATAAAAGTGGATGTGCTCCATTTGGTCGACAAGTCGTGCAATGTCGTAAGCATCTTGTGAAAGTGATTCACGATATTCGCCTGTCTTTGGGTCGACGATGTAGACGGCAGCACCTGCAGTTCCGAAATAAACTTTTTTACCTGACGGTTGCATGTCATATTTTGGATCTTGTCCGTAGAGCGTAAAGTTGCGCGCAGCAATTGAGAGAGTATGTTCGATCAGACTGCGCGGAAAAAGCAATCGTCCTTCTGGTGAAAGTGTGCAACCCAATGGAAGCAACGCATCAAGACATGTCGGGATCGCATCAGCAAGACCGATATTTTCAAGAACGTTAATCGCCGCGTTGTGAATCTTCAGAACTTCGGCGTCGGTAAGCGGTTTGTAGCGACCGCTCTCCATTCCTGGATTCACTGGGCGAATATCAAGCGCGAGTGGTGCGGCTCGAAGTGCGCGTCGCGCGCCTGGTCCACCGCGGCGGCTTGGTTGCTGAGAACTGGTCATCTGTTAATCCTATTCACTTCTACGATGTTACGACT
>BJGF01000086.1 GCA_014190295.1 Actinomycetes bacterium
ATTTCTGTTCGAGTTGCTTATAACTATTACTAACGATCACTACTACGGCTAGTCACGATATCGGGCATAAAACCCACTTCCCAACGTCAGGCCAACCATGACTTGTTGTTACGCAAGAAGCTCGCACCAACATGGGGTCGGCCATTCAAAAATCGACCCTCGTGTTCAGGAAAGAACTTGTCATATATAAGCCAATATTTGGCCTGTAATTCAAGGTCTTCAGATGAGTCAACCCACTGGCCTTTGGATCGTTGCCAACCTTCAAGTGAAGCTTCGAGAATTTCGTCGGGTGTATTGCGGACAAAATCTAATCCACGGTCAATGACCTTGTGATACCAATCTAAATTTTTAATCTCGGCAAACTGCAATGACTCTGAAAGTGTCAACAATTTGCCGCTTGATTTTTCAACAAATCTCTGCAAGATAAACACATCAGATGAATAAAACAAAGTCGAAGCCTGAACGATTAAGGCTTGATTAGTGATCACTCGAAGCTTGCCGCTCATCGCCGAGATGTGGTCGAAGCCCAAGTTTGTTGAAATACACATTGAACATTCACTAGCCAGATAAATATCAGCCGCTTCTGTGCGCATACCTGTTGTGGCGTAGTCGATGACCAACGGCGAACTTGAAGCGAACGCGCGCTCGACTTTTGCGCCCATGCGAACAACCTGCACCTCCATTGATGCAAACCTTTCAGCAACTAGCAGATAATCAGCTATGTCTTGATTTCGATAAATCTCTTTGTCGCTACGAAATTGACTATTTGGCTGCGCAATGTCGCTCTTGTAAGCGCCATCTCGAACCATGAGCGCAATAAATTCTTTTTGCGGATCAATCCCAAATTTACGAACATACTCCGATAACGCATCTTGATCTTTTTGTGGGAGTCTTAATTTTTTTCCGACACCTTCAAGCAATGTAATTCGAATTTCAGACTCGATTTGATGACGTTTCGCAGCCGGTAACTTTTCAGAACAGGCGGCAACAAGTTCAATAAACCGTGAACTACGAATTTTGATTTGCGACTTAACAAAATTCAGCATGTAGTCATTGCTGACTTTCACCGTATTTTTTAGATACCAAAAATCAATTTGTCGCTTCTTCTGCTGAGTCTCTTTAATCCGCAGATAATGCTGCGAAACGACTGTTAACGGACCAATTTCGTCTGCAGGTAAATTTCCAAATCGAATCGTTACGACTGGTCGCAAAACTCTTACCGAAATAGCCGCCAGCACAGCTGGAACGACCAATATCCAATCAATGAAACTAAACCTAAGTAACCGGCGCATTAGTTTGCCGATTATTTCACGACTGCTTTGTTTAGTTGACGAACTTTTTATTCGCCAGCGACTAGTGCTGGATCAATTTTGACGCCTGGTCCCATTGTCGAAGACACAGAAACCTTTTTGATATATCGGCCTTTGGCAGCTGCAGGGCGTGTGCGATTAAGTTCGTCAAGCACGGCAGCAACATTCAACGCAAGTGCAGCAGCCTCGAAACTTACTTTGCCCACCGGAATGTGCACATTGCCATAACGGTCTGTGCGGTATTCGACTTTTCCGCCTTTGAACTCGGCAACTGCACGAGCCACATCTGTTGTCACTGTGCCAGTTTTTGGGTTCGGCATTAAACCGCGTGGTCCGAGTGCGCGACCCAATTTTCCGACTAGTGGCATCATGTCTGGGGTTGCAATTGCAATGTCGAAATCCATTTTGCCTTTTTCAATTTCGGCTGCAAGATCGTCGCTACCAACAATGTCAGCACCCGCGTCGCGCGCCTGCTTGGCGGCATCGCCTGCTGCGAAAACTGCGATCCGAACTGTCTTACCGGTACCCGATGGCATCGAGACGGTTCCGCGAACGCTCTGCTCTGTTTTGCGTGGATCAAGACCCAATCGCACGGCAAGTTCAATCGTTTCGTCAAACTTCGCCTTGGCTAGTGACTTAACTTTGGCTACTGCATCTGCTGGTGAGTGCAATGTTTCGCGATCATAAGAAGCCACCGCGTTGCGATAGTTCTTACCGTGATTCTTATCTGTATTCTTTGCTGTCTTTTTTTCTGGCATAAAGCCTCCCTCGTGTTTTGCCTGACCGGATGAGGTTCTTCCGAATCAGGATTTGGTTTTTATGTTAATTAATTAGTAATGAAATCAGCTATTCAATCAGCCAGCTACAGTCAGACCCATTGAGCGGGCTGTTCCGCGGACTTGTTGTTTTGCAGCCTCAAGATCATTGGCATTTAAGTCAGGCATTTTGATTTTGGCCACTTCTTCAACATCTTTATCAGTCACAGAACCGCAAACTTCTTTGCCTGGGTTCTTTGATGCTTTCTCGAGACCTGCTTTTTGACGCAACAAAACTGGCGTCGGTGGCGTCTTAAGAATAAATGTGAATGAACGATCTTCGAAGATTGTGATCTCGACAGGCACAACCGTGCCACTCTGTGATTCGGTTGCGGCGTTGTACTGCTTGACGAACTCCATGATTTGAATACCGTGAGGTCCGAGCGCTGTACCAACTGGTGGCGCTGGTGTCGCCTTGCCCGCAGGAATCTGAATCTTGACGATCGCTTTAATGTCTTTTTTTGCCATGATGAATTTCTTTCTTGTGAGTTTCTATTTAGAGCTTCGCGACTTGGCTGAAATCCATTTCGACGAGAGTTTCTCGACCGAAGATGTTGACAAGCACTTTGAGTTTCATGTGGTCGGCATTGATTTCTGCAACTTGACCCGAGAAGTCTGCGAATGGGCCCTCTTTAACGCGAACGCCTTCGCCAATTTCATAATCAAGTTTCGGCGCCTTGCGCTTCGGTGCTTCTTTGCCATCTCCCTTTGCCGACAAGAACGTTTCAACTTCTTTGCGTGACAACGGCGCAGGAGTCTTGCCTTTTTGGCTCTGTCCTACGAAACCAGTTACGCCTGGTGTGTTGCGAATACAAAACCAAGTTTCATCGTCCATCTCGCAACGTACAAGCAAATATCCAGGGAAAACTTTTTTCTGAACCGTCTGTTTGCGGCCTTGCTTAAATTCGACGACGTCTTCCATCGGGATAACGATTTCATAAATACGATCGGCAAGGTTGTAAGAAGCGATTCGTGCTTTGAGATTGGCATCAACTTTTTTTTCGTATCCAGACTGCGAGTGAACGACATACCATTTGCCAGGTCGCAACCACGGGCGTTCGGTTTCGCTGTCGTCAACGCCATCGCCATCTTGGGTGAGATCAAAAGTTGCGTCAACGGCTTGCGAAGCAGTTGCCTCGTTCTCGTTAGCAAGTTGAGTAGTGGTGTCGTCAGTCATTTAGTAGGTGCCTAATCTTTGTAAAGCCAGCCTGAAAGTATGCCAAATGCAGCGTCCAATCCCCCCACGAATGCGGTGACAATTACAACGGTGACCAGCACGATTATCGAATATCGGCGAATTTCGGGCCATTTCGGCCAGGCAACCTTGCGCATTTCGTCGCGAACCTCACGAATATATTGAAATGGACCAACACGCTCTTTGACTGACTTTGCCGAAACCGTCGGTCGGGCCTGGCGAATCGGAGCGCCCTGCTCGTTGACTTCGCCCATTTTTTGCATCGAGCGTTTCTGTTGACGGTTGAGATCCATTGACATATCGGCTTTTCAGCCTATCGGTCATCATTCAAACTTGGCTAACGGCCCATTCCAGGTCGCATTAAAACGACTAATTGTCTTCAAGAATGAGGCGACGAGGTCTGGGCTTCCTTGCTCGTGGATCATCATCATTGCTTCAGAATAAACCTTTTCGTCTTTTTCTAAGGCAGTCCAGCGGTAATTTTGGCCCATTTTTGGACCATCGGCGATATTTTTTCTCGGAATCGCGTTTTGACGCATTATTTTTTTCATACCCTTTGCTCTTGGCCTGCCAAGAAATCGGCTCAATGCCAATAGTTCAGTATCTGGATCAAGGACCAACTTTTCGAACTCAACAAAATGAAATTTGGATTTGTCTTGCATATTTGATGTGTAAACGTCCATTACCCAATTGCACAAAAAATTCACGCTCAATAGTGCCTGATCAAAAGTCTTTGCTTGCGCAAATTGTTCTGCCCAAGAGCTGGCGAACCATGGAACTTTGTATCTGTCGCAATCAACAGTCAAATTAATTTCCCGCACACGTCGCCAACGAGATGGTTCAAGAAATCTTGACCAATGTGTTACAAGATGCAGTGGGTGTCGGACAACTTCAACGAACTTTAATCGTTGATCAAAAGCTTCAACAATTGGTCCAGACACTGGATAAATACAGTGTGTAGTAATGTTATTGGCAATATTTTTTTCGTCAATCGTCTTTGCTATTGCTTCACCATCTTTGCTGAACAGACGGGATAAAAATTTGAATGGTGTCGGATGAAAACGTGGACCAGTTTCATCTCGCCAGCGAAGATTCACTTCACGTCCAATCAAATTGTAATACTGATTTCGTCCCGCGATAAGTTGCAAGAGCGTAACCGTCGCATTGCGATTCATTGCTCCCAAATGAGAAGTAGCGCAAAGATAGTCATAGTCGGGGTTGTACTTAAAATGTTCGACTCGTTCAAACCCGCCGACAAGAGTGCTGACGAGTTGCTTACCCGAGCCCCAAAGACCGTCAACGACAATTACATCGTTGCTGAAGTCATCAAATTTCTTTAGTGGCCACTGACTCAACGAAACACCTTTCTAACCTCTTCACTAAAACGGTACTCAAATGTGCGTCAATGGCTTTGCTTTTGCAGGGCAGGAGGGATTTGAACCCCCGACCATCGGTTTTGGAGACCGGCGCTCTACCAACTGAGCTACTGCCCTAAATATCGCTTAATTACGTTCATCACGATAGCCCCACACTCACCCTGCGCACCCGCGGTTTTACAATTTGTGCTGTTTTGAGATGGTTTGAGCGAGGGCATAACTTTCTGGCGAGCCAATATCTAAATACGTCTCGTTCGTCTCGACCACGAGCACCTTGCCAAAATATTTTGGGATCACTTCGTTGCTGAAATCATTTTCATCTTTGAGTTCACCGATCAATTTCTTTGAGAGGACATAAAACGCCGCATTGGCTAAATTTCCGTGATCGTCTGAAGACTTTTCATACATTTTTCTGAGAATCTGATTTTCATCAACTTCTAAAATTCCACATGTTTGGGGCGTTGATGTGCGAAATGCGAGCATCGTTAAGTCGCAGACGCTAGGCCGAACTTTGTGAGCCTTAATCAATTCTGGAATATTGGCTTCGCAATAGTTGTCGGCGTGAATCAACATTCCGTCTTGGTGATTCAAAAAATCTTTGTTTGCAATAAGTGTGCCAGCAGTGCCAAGAAGTTCGGGTTCAAAAACCGTCTCAACTTGATCGCGGTATGAAACATGCGCAAGATGTTCTTTAACAACCTGATGTTTATAATGCGTGTTGACTAAAACCTTTTCGACACCGGCTGCAAGAAGTGTCTCGCACCAAATGTCAAGTAGTGGTTTGCCTTTGATTGGTACCAAACATTTTGGAATCGTGTCGGTGAGTGGCCGAAGCCGAGTTCCTAATCCAGCAGCAAGAAGTACTGCCCTCACTCCGACAACTCATTGAGAAGTTCGGCCTGCGTAATTGGGGTATTGCCAACTCGACCAACTTGAATCGCCGCTGCAAGAGAACCAAGTAGTCCTGCTTCCCACAAATTCGCACCAACTGTTAAGGCAAGCGATGACGCAACCAGCATGCAATCACCAGCGCCGGCAACATCTTGCGGAGCAGAGTTGAGAGCCGGGATTTGATCTGTCTCCCAACCATCTGTATTGCGGAAGCGGATCAAAATTCCCTGTTCGCCAAGTTTGAGGATTGCTGCCTTGCCATTCGTTACTTCACAAATCATCTCGGCTATGACTACAAGTCCATCTTCGGTGTTTCTCAACGCTAAACGCGCTTCGCGTTCTGTCGGAGTCAATAAATCTGTGTTCTTAAACCGCGAGATATCGCCAATCTGCGACGACGACTGGCTATCGGCAACAATTTTGATCTTATTTTTGACAGCCACCGCAATAATTTGATCAACAACTGATTGCGGTAAGCAGCCATAATTAAAATCAGAAAAAATTAATAAATCAGAATTTTCGCAAGCTTTAGTAACTTTGTTTATGAGATCGCGTTGTAGCGACTCATCAATCGACCGTTGAGCCAAATGGCTTACACGTAGCAAGGTTTTAGCATGACTTCTAAATCGCTGTTTGAGAGTTGTTGGTCGTGAATCATCTACCAATAAGTCATGTTTGACGCCGAATTTCGTTAGTTCGCCCCGACAAAAATCAGCTGTTTTGTCATCTCCAACAACCGAGAAGAACTGCACTTGTGCCCCAAGAGAAGAAGCATGTGCAGCCACGATTGCTGCACCACCAATAAAAGTTCTGGTAGATATTGGCGTTACGACGATTGTTGGGTCTTCTTCAGACATGCCGAGTGGGTCACACGAAATATATTCATCGGCAATCACATCGCCGATCACGACAACTTTTAAGTTCTTGAATTTCATCATTAAATCGGTGAGCGACTTTGTCGTCACATTTCGCCGCCCAATAAATTGCTTGGGTAGCGAGATTGACTTCTGATCTAGTAACCCAATTTCTCGGCGAATTAAGTCAAGAGACGAAAAAACTACGTCACCAGAACTAAATAATAACTTTCCACCGTAACTTTCAACGGCTTGTTGTTCTGGATTTTCTAGGTGACGATGCTCTTTGCCTTTCACAACCAATGCAGGCTTAAGTTTATAAATTGCATCACTTGCTGAATCTTCAATTAAAAAAACTTCATCTACGAGACCGTTCATCTTCAAAGCTTCAAGGCGAAGATTTTGTGGAACATGAGCCTCAAGCCCTGCGACCCTGTCGCTAATCACGCCGACGATTAGTTTGTCCCCGGATTCTTTGGCGAACTTGAGCAAGCGAAGATGACCAGGATGCAAAACATTGAATATGCCAGCTACAAAAACTGTTTGCTTTGTCATTTTGAGACTGTTATCTCCATAAATTAAATTGCTAGGTCACTAACAACTTTGCTCGGCATATTTCGTCTAGACCTTCAATCCTACCGATCATTCTCTCCGAGATACTTGAACCAATCTTGTGTCGCTACAGCAATAGTTGCTGGCGTCCAAACAGGTGCAGACTTCCAGTAGTCAATATTTGCCAGAACATTATCGACACCATGTTTAATGTTGACTTTCGGCTGCCATTTCAACTCGCGACGAATCTTTGTGATATCGGCATACGTGCAATCTGGTTCACCTGGTCGCTTGGGAATATAAGTAACTTCTCCACCAAGAAGTTCAACGAGCCGATTTACTGAGACTGTTTCACCACTACCAACATTGTAAATTTCTGCAT
>BJGF01000087.1 GCA_014190295.1 Actinomycetes bacterium
CTGTTTATGGTTACGACCAACGCGTTGAAGTGTTCGGCTCAAAGGGCATGACAGCGTCAGAAAATCCTCTAACTACGAGCACGATCAATCGAAATGAAAACGGAACACAGTTGGCAAAGATGCCGTATTTCTTTTTGGATCGCTACATCCCGGCTTATATTGCAGAATGGAAAGAGTTCATGGGTGTAGCGACTGGCAAAATTCAGCCGGTTGTGACAGGTGCTGATGGGCGAGCATCGCTCGTTGCCGGATTGGCCGCATGGAAGTCAGTTCGCGAAGGTCGGATGGTTAAGACCAGTGAAATCGGCTAGTTATTTGAACTAGTTGAAAATTTATTCGAAGTTTTAGACGCCGTAGTTTTTCAGTCGCGCGGCTGCAAATCGTTCGCGTGCCGCAGTTCTTTGAGGATTAGTCGCTATTGGCTGTGCAGCAACCCGAGACGACGCAGACCATGATGGCCATTTGCCAGTCAGCGTTGCAGCGGCTTGGCGTGCGGCACCGAGCGCGACGATCTCTGGTTCGTTGAGCACGCTGACTTCTTTGCCAGTGAGGTCGGCGACAATTTGGCATACTGCCGGCGACTGAGATCCGCCGCCCAGCAAAAATATTCGCCCCGAAGTATCTACTCCGCAATTGGTGATTGCAGCCAAACCATCTAGCAATCCGCAGACGACACCTTCGATTGCGGCGCGAGCCACATCATTTCGAGAATGATTCGAGTTCAAACCAATCAACATTGCTCGAGCGTCAGGAAGATTTGGCGTGCGTTCGCCATCGAGATATGGCAACAACACAAGTTCGTTGGCGCCCGTCGTGCTAGCCATTGCAAGTTCGCCGAATTGTCTTAAATCGCAGTTCAAAATATTTGCGAATGAGTCGAAAACTTTTGTTGCATTTAGCGTGCAGACCAGCGGCAAAAAACTTCCAGTCGCATCGGCGAAACCAGCAACGTAAGCCGACGCGTCTGTTGTTGGTTTTGCACTGACTGCATAAACGGTGCCCGAAGTACCAAGCGAAATAGCAATATCACCAGGCAATAACCCGATGCCAAGTGCCCCTGCCATGTTGTCGCCAGTGCCGCATCCAATCACGGCCCCTCGCCAAGAGCCTGTTGCTTCAATCGGTGCAGCCACGCGGGGCAACATCTTCGACCAGTCACGAGTCGAATCAATTATCCGCAGAACTTCATGATCGTACTGTTCGGTCTTGGCTGACCAATAACCAGTACCCGATGCATCACCGCGATCAGTTGTGATTTCGCTCGAGCCACCACCGCGCAAGTGCCAAGATAAAAAATCGTGTGGCAAACAGATTCGCGCAACTTGCGCCCAATTTTTTGGCTCAACACGTTTGAGCCATGAGAGTTTTGCAACTGTAAAACTTGCAACTGGAACGCTGCCAACATGTGATGCCCACCATGCTGCATCGCGCTGATCTACGCACCATTGTGCATCGGCTGCCGACTCGGTGTCGTTCCAGAGTTTGGCTGCGCGCACGATTTTGTTTTGCGCGTCGAGAGTGACGAGTCCGTGTTGTTGGCCGGCAACCGAAATCGCAGCCGCATCAGGCGAACCCGCCTGCGCATATGCCTGGTCAAAAGCATCAACCCAATCACTTGGGTGGGCTTGACTAACTGGTGCAACGCCCGTGCTTGGGTGCGTTGCTCGACCCGAAGAAATTAGTTCTCCAGAATCGCTATCTCGAACTTCTACTTTTGTTGACTGTGTCGACGAATCAACGCCAATTACAACCGGCACTAGCTGTCTATCTATCGAACGCCGAGGATAAGTTCCGTTACGAGTTGGTCGAGACGCTCGTGGGCATAACCACGCTCGCCGAGCGCCTTGACATCAAAATTGCCTGTTCGTAGATTGTGCAATGCATCTGCACCTAATCCGTCAGGTGATGTCGGAACGCTCAACTGATCAAACATCGCTGCTTTGAGTGCTGCCTGAATTTCTTTGTCTTGTTTAAACTCGCGCGATTTTTCGGCAAGAATTAAATACGTTCGCATGCAACCGCGTGCGAAATCCCAGACACCCTCTGCATTTTCGGTTCGATAAGCGTGAGCATCAAAGTGCAACATGCCGTCCCACTTTGAATCTTCAAGAAGTTTGACGAGATAAAACGCGTCGCGAATTCCTTCGCTGCCGAATCTGAAGTCTTGGTCGAACTTGCCGATGCGTTGTGCATTGAGATCGATATGAAATAATTTGCCGTGCCATAAAGTTTGTGCAACTGCATGAGTGAAGTTGAGGCCACTCATCGTTTCGTGGGCAAACTCTGGGTTGAGGCCGACCATTTCTGGCCACTGCAACTCGTTGATGAATGCGATTGCATGACCAACTGTCGGCAAGAACATATCGCCACGTGGTTCATTTGGTTTTGGTTCAAGCGCAAACTTGATGTCATAACCACGATCTTTGGCGTAAGCACAGCAGATATTTACGGCTTCTGCATATCGGTCAAGCGCCGTGCGAACATCTTTTGCCGCTTCACATTCGAGACCTTCGCGTCCGCCCCACATCACATAAACTTTTGCGCCGAGCGATACGCCCATGTCGATTGATTCCATTGTTTTCTTGATCGCATAGCGACGAACAACCGGATCATTGGCAGTAAACGCACCCTCTTTGAAGACTGGCTGACCAAAAAGATTTGTCGTGGCCATCGGCACTTTCATCCCAGTTTTATCTAGTGCTTGTCGAAAACGCTTCAGCGCAGTTTCACGCTCGACTGACGTCGAGCCAAACGGAACGAGATCGTCGTCGTGAAAATTGACACCGTAAGCGCCGAGATCGGCGAGACGATGAACAGAATCAACGGGGTCAAGCGCCAGACGAGTTTCTAATCCGAATGGGTCGCGACCCATGTTGCCGACGGTCCAAAGACCAAAGGTGAAGCGATGTTCGGGTTTAGGCGTGAAGTTGTCGGTCATGAGTGAAATGCTAGTTCTAATTCGCAATAGTCCTCTGTGCGGTTAGAGTAAATAAGCCTTTTACCTTCCGGGGTAGCTCAGTTGGCAGAGCAACGGACTGTTAATCCGTTTGTCGTGGGTTCGACCCCCACCCCCGGAGCCAAAAATCGTAACCCATTACTCAACATCGGCAAGAAGGTGCAAAGTGTCCGCAGTACAACAGCCGGCATCTACTGTTCATTATTCAGACCCACTTAGTCGTGGCGAACTTGAGTCATTGATTGGTGCGTTGCGTCGCGACGCCGTGATCGATCAGCGGCACTTGATTGCAATGGTTCAAGTCGACGAACCAGCAAAATCTGCTTTGGCTAATTATCATCGCGGCGAAATTATTGATCGCGCCGCGCGAGTGACGCTGCTGGATCGGTCGACGGGAAAGGTCAGCGAGATCGTCGTGACGACCGCGGGCGATGTGCGCAGCCACAAAATTATAGAAGGTGCGAAAGCGCCGATTTTGAGTGTCGAGTCAGAGCAGGCGATCGCGGCTGCAAAGCGTGATGCGCGAGTAATTGATGCGTTGCGAAGTCGTGGCATCACTGATATTGGCAGCGTGCGCATGGAGACATGGCCGATCGGTGCGCAAATACCTAAATATTTGGATGACGGGCGGCGAATTATTTGGACACCGATGTGGCATCAGCCGACACCAGAGGCGAATTTTTATGCCCACCCAATTTCTGGTTTGCATGCAATCGTTGACATTGATTCAGGCGAAGTTCTCGCGGTCGAAAATGATCAGCAGATTGAGATACCAAGTACACCGGGCCCGTATCGGCAAAGTCAAACTGGGGCCGATGTTTCGTTGAAGCCACTGATGATTCATCAGCCCGATGGTGTTTCATTTTCGCTACAAGGACACAAGATTGATTGGGAGCGATGGAGTTTGCGTGTCGGCTTCTGTCAGCGCGAAGGTCTGGTGATTCACGATGTTTGGTTTGCCGACAATGGCAACCTACGTAAAATTGCTCACCGAATGTCGATTGCCGAATTAGTGATCCCTTATGGTGACCCTAGTCAGGGCGCATATCGCAAGAACGCGTTCGACACGGGCGAATTCGGTTTGGGTAATTTTACGAATTCGTTGACACTTGGCTGTGACTGTCTTGGTGAAATCGTTTATTTAGATGTGGCGGTGGCCAACCCTGATGGCAGTGTGCGTGAAATTAAAAATGCGATCTGCCTGCACGAAGAAGATTTTGGAATCTTGTGGAAGCATGTCGACATTGACGGAAATGTCGAAGTGCGGCGCGGGCGCAGGTTTGTTGTTTCGTCAATCGTCACGGTCAACAACTACGAATACGGTTACTTTTGGTATTTCTACCAAGACGGTTCAATTGAATTTGAAGCCAAACTCACGGGCATCGTATTGACACTTGGCGATACGCCAGGCAAGGATCATCCTTCGGCGACTGAACTAGAGCCCGGATTATGGGCGCCTTATCATCAACATATTTTGTGTGCGCGACTTGATTTAGATATTGACGGCGATGTCAGTGGCGCAAATAACACCGTCGTTGAAATCGACTCTTTCGCTCACGAACTTGGACCAAAGAATATTTATGGTGGCGCTTATGAAACTAGTGAAACTGTTCTTGGTCGTGAACTTGAAGCCAAGCGAGTGATTGATCCATTTAAGAGTCGGTTCTGGAAAATCATCAACCCAAATCGCAAAAATCACATGGGGCACTCGGTTGGTTACAAACTTGTGCCTGGTCATACGACGTTTCCATTGGCATTGCCTGAGTCGACAATTGGCAAACGTGCTGGTTTTATGTATCAACATCTTTGGGTTACGAAAAACGAAACTATCGAGCGATACCCCGCGGGTGATTATCCGTTTCAACATTCTGGCGGAGCAGGTCTGCCTGAGTGGACTCAAGCGAATCGTGAAATCGAAAATACCGATGTGGTGTTATGGCATGTCTTTGGTACGAACCATATTCCACGAGCAGAAGATTGGCCAGTCATGCCAGTCGAGCGCACAGGGTTTCATTTGAAGCCGAGCGGATTTTTCGCGCGTAGCCCTGGCATTGATGTCGCGCCTTAAGGCGAATTTTTACTTTGTTGCTGAGATAACTCCAAGGCACATTTCGTCTGACGAGCCTTCACCCCAGGTGATGTAACGGGGCGGCAAATTTTTTAGTTCAGGAAGTTTCTGTCGAATTGTCGGGTCAAAAGTGCAAGTGACTCGAATCGTGTCGCCGGCTTGAACTTTCACCGGAGTTTTAAGAACAGTGCCTGACTGATCGTCAAAGTTGTAATTCTTAACATCGAGAATCATTTTTTCTGAAGCAGTGCCTGGGTTGAGCGTCAGCGATAATGTTCGCCCCAAAAGATGCATGTGTGCAGCGGCCGCAATGATTGTGAAATTTGAAGTTATGACTTTGTCGCAGCGCGAAGTTAGCGAAGGCACTGGCTTGAATGGATCTTGGCCACAAAGAATATTGATACCGGCAGATTCAAATGCACTCATTTTGCTGGTTCGCGATGCCAGGTCGATGAGCGATTGCTTTCGGTCGCATAGTGGCCCAGTCATATTTGCCGGGCATGCAAGTTCAACAGGGGCGGGGAAGAGCTCAACGTGAAGCTGTTTGACTTTCGTGCCTTTTGCAGGGACTGCTTCCATCACAATTTTTGATTGATCGGTTTGAATTTTTCCACCATTTGCCGCCAACAAGTTGTAGTGCACCTGCAACACGAAGCGCTCACCTTTCTTGAACGGTGTTCCATATCCCGCAGGAGAAATATCTTTGCCACGACCTGGAGCCCACGAACTAATCCATGGCGTCGAGACAAAAGACGACAGCATATTGCCCAATCCCGAACCACCAAAGCATGGCCAACCAGTGCCGTTTTTGTCTGCACCGACGGCCTGAGGGATGTCGGCGTCGGTCACTCGAAAGATAATTGCGTGATGAACAAAGTTTTTACGTTGCGGAATGAACTGAATAGTTCGGATGACTGAATCTTCGTTGACTTTTGGATCAAGTAAAAAGCAACGATAGTCATCTGTGCCGTTATTGGGAGCAGTTGGAAGATGAGCCTTCTTCATCGTCACCGTATATTTTTTTGTCGCCGACTGATCTGCTGAGCCATTGACCGACGAAGGGGAGAGAGATATAAGTAACACCGCAACCAGGAGCGTGGTTTTAATGCGCATCTGTCAAAGATTACCAACAAAAATAAATGGAGTCGTGTGACATTTCCCCTAAGTTGATGAGGTGAAATTTAGAGCAATGTCGGTTTTTGTGGCCTCAATAATCTTTGCGACGCCTTTGGCGCTTTTTCCGATTGGGGTTGATGCCAGTGCTGACAGTTCGGAAATCGTTGAAACTTCGCCAGGTGTTTCGATCGACACGTCAAAATACTTGCCAAAAAAACTTCCAGCACCGGCAATTCTCATCGCTCACGGCTTTGGTGGAAGCAAAGAATCGGTTGAAGCCGAGGCAAAGTTTTTCGCATCAAAGGGTTTCGTTGTCTTGACGTGGACTGCGCGTGGGTTTGGCGAGTCGACCGGACAAATAGAAATGAATTCAATCAATGGTGAGGTTGCCGACACCCGAGCGTTGATCTCTTATCTTGCCCGCAGTAAAGATGTACTACTCGATGCGCAGGGCGACCCACGTGTTGGGATTATGGGTAGTTCTTATGGTGGAGCGAACGCACTTCTAACCGCAAGTCAAGATCCCCGAATTGATGCAGTGATCGCAGACATCACATGGAGCGACCTTCAACAGGGCCTCTTTCCGCAATCTGTGGAGCGCTCGAAGGATGCGGGTCCATTTAAAAAAGTTTGGGCAGGAACATTTTTTTCTGCGGTTTCGTTGCAGAGCGCATATCTCGGTGAGTGCGGTTCGTTCTCGCAGCGCTGGTGCGACGCCTACGAAAATGCGGTTTTGCAGGGCAAGCCGAGTCAAGCCGAGAAAGATCTTCTTGCTTCAGTTTCACCGATCAACTATGCGTCAACGATTACCGCACCAATACTTTTAAGCCA
>BJGF01000088.1 GCA_014190295.1 Actinomycetes bacterium
TAGCAGCCACAAATTGTGAGTTGCCTTCGTCGTAATGGATTATGTCGTGCATGGTTTCTGATCGAATTTTCTCCCATGCCAAGTTCGGTACTTCTACGAGATAATCCATGATCTCCATAAATCTTGTCTCGCTAAATTGATGAGTCCAGAACAATCCTTCACTTGGGAGCACCGCCGGCCATCCAAATTTTAGCGCTGGCGCATCAAGGAACTCAGAGTCAATCAAAAAAGTTGCTGTCTTTTTGCCACGGGCCAGTGCTTCATAACCAAGCGTGCTACTGGTAAATACAATGATTTCTGAGTTATCAATTGCTTCGTAACTGCTTGTTGAAGCGCTTCTTTGTGAGATTGTCCAAGAATAGTTCTTCAGCAGTGTTGCGTAGTGCGACCGTTCGCGCTCAAAGTCGTCATCTTTACCGATGATTACGAGTTCTAGTTTGTTTGCTTTGCAATAGTTCGCCAGAAAAATTATTACTTGCTCGCGTCTGCGAATTACTTCTCCATATGTCGTAGGTCGGCTCGGTGAAGAATTTTGTACAATATGCTGTTCAGAAATTTCTGATCTATAAGTCGAAATATATGCAACTGATTTGGTGTCTCTTTTTTGCACTTTGACTAAGTTGTTTTTGAAACTTCCAATCGGCACGATAGTTCCTGAGATAAATTTGCTGTAAATAGCACCGATTGCTGGACCAAAGACAAACATCTGATCAACATGATTCAGACCAGATGTTAGATCTTCAAGAAGTTCACCGAATAAGTCACCTCGATCACTTCGCATTCCATTTTGGATGAGCATTGTTCTTGTCTCAGGAAAGTGCTGTTTGAGTCGAAAAAATGCTGGAAAATTGTCAATAAATGTGATGATAAGTTTTGGCTTGACAAGTTCTATGTATCGAATTGCATAATGTTCGGCGCTTAAGTTCTTATCTAAAACACAACGTAGTGCAACCGAAATATTGACTTCATGTTCGCGAAGATCAAGCATTTGAAACTCGGTTTTAGAAAAATATGGAGCTATTACATCTGCACCAGTAATAAAATAAAGCAAGATGTTTGTATGACGTGGTGGAAGTATTTTCCAGCGAAGTTTTGTCAGCGACTTAAGTAGTCGCCAAAATCTAACCATTAAATCCAGGTGCTCTCGAGATCAGAAAGTGGGCTTAACCAGTGAGAGTTGTAGGTGGCAATAGCCGACCTGAACTCGTTTACTGCACTCGCTGACCCAGTTGACGAAATTTCAGATGCGATTTTTTCATATATCTCGGATTCTGAAGTTGAACTGCTGGAGTTAAATGAGAAACTTGAAGTCGCTTTGCCGGCTGAGATTTGTGCTCTTGGCAGACTTTGCTGTTTGAACACACGCTTTGTAAGTTTGGTTGGTGCTCGATCTAAGAAGGTTTCAAGTTTGAGTAGTGCATCTTTTGGATCGCGTACCGTATTTTCAAATGAGAGCACAAGAATTGACTTTCCTGATTTTTTAATTTGATCGATTGATTCGATCATTACTTTTTGCATTCGAGCAATTGAAAGCAACGCACGATCAGCGATCGAAGATTCGGCAAATTCTTCTGCCCACGTCGAAGCGAACCAAGGTATTTTCACGCCGTTCTTTTCAAATGAGAGAGTGAATTCGCGCGAACGTTCGAATGTTGATGTGTAATCGCGAACATTATTAAAAAGATGAATTGGATGCCTGACAACTTCAATTAATTTGAGCCGTGACGCATAAGCATCAAATAATAGTTTCGAGACGGAAAGTAACTCATGTGATGCAATTAGCAATGCTAAGTTTTTTGAGTTAATCATCTCAGGTATTGAGTCACCATCTTTAAGAAATAATCGTTTCAAGTAAGAAATACTGCCTGGATTATTTCTGAATCCTGAGTCATCTGACCAACGCAAGTTGACTTCACGTCCGATGCGGTTGTTGTATTGCGATAAATCTGCGTAAATTTTTAGAAATGCTATTGCTGCATCATCGCTCATTTTTCCTGCCGAATTGGCTATGCACACATATTCGTAAATATGTTCAACTTTTTTCTTTTCAACGCCAGTCATCGACCCAACTATTGAGGTGACCACCGATTTACCTCCACCCCAAAATCCATCTACAACTATGATGTCATTGGTAAAAGAATTGAAGTGTTTTAGATCTGAACTCACGAATTAGTCTCCACAGTTTTAGATTGCAGTCTTGTGGCAATATTATTTGCTAAACAAAACTTTCTGATCTCGACAAAACTTAGTCTTTTATAGTGCAAAGAATCTGCGATGGCTACGCCGGTCGGTTTACTAAATTGCATCAAATCTTTAAGATGCTCGAGTTGACCAAAGCCACCACTAGCGACAACGGGTATATCAACGTTGTTAGTCACGGCATTAACTAGCTCACAGTCAAAACCTTTTTTGGTGCCTTCTTGGTCGACTGATGTTAGAAATATTTCTCCGGCACCTAATTTCGCGCCCTGTTCTGCCCATTGCACGACGTCAAGACCTGTTCGCTCACGCCCGTTGTCGGTATACGCCTCCCATTTGCCAGAAGCAGTTTTTTTTGCCTCGATCGAGAGCACGATTGTTGATGAACCCCAGACGTCAGAAAGATCACTAATTAGGGTGGGGTCCTTAATTGCTGCAGTGTTAATCGCAACTTTGTCTGCACCAGCTCGAAGCAACGATCGCGCATCTTCGACCGATCTGATTCCACCACCGACTGTCATCGGCACAAATACATGTTCTGCCGTGCGAGAGACGACATCAATTAAATTGTTGCGTCCATAAAGACTGGCGACAGTATCCATATAAATTATTTCGTCCGCACCATCGTGATAATACTTTTCAGCGTGTGTTTGTGGATCGCCAACGACTCGTAGGCCTTCAAGGTGGATTCCCTTAATTAAATTTGCGCCTTTAATATCAAGGCGTGCGATGAGTCGCAAAATCCGATTAGGGGATTGCGAAATCAGCTGACTTGGTGACGAAGAGACCACTGTCCATCATTGTACGACCACAGATGCGGTGAGCGAAACGAGTCTGCCAAGTTGTTGAAGTAGCCCAAGTCCATTATGGGCTGTTCGAACATTTTGGAAGCCTGTGGAAATTCTTTCTCAGGAATGCTTAAGTAAGCAAAAATTTCATCAGCGAATCTGGTTGGAAACTCTCCATCAAAACGTTTTACGAGCGCGACTCCTTCTTCACGATTTATATCTCCGGAGCGAATTTCTTGTGCCGCATCATAAGTTGCACGACCGATGCCATATTTAATGAATGTCGTGTAGTAGTGAAAGTCGTCGATTCGATCATCAATCGAGTTGTATTTGCTATATGTACCAGGAGTGCGTTCCGGTGATGCTTCGAACCCGCCGTGTTCAACCGAATAGTAGTAGCAACTTTGTGGATGCCACTTCAGGTAGTAACCGAGATAATGAACTTCGATACCAAGTTTTTCAAGTCCCGCTGGATTAGCAGGAAGATATGGATCAAGGTCGACTTCTTCAAGACCAAAATCAGTGGTGAGATCTTTGATCGATGTTCCACCCAGATGGATTGATGACTTTTCTGGGGCAGAAAAATACTTCCATTGACGTAGTGCTGAATCAGCATCGCCGATTGGGTTGCCATATTCAGCTTCGTTCTCTCCGTAAAAAACTAGTGGTATTTGATGCAGCACAGCCATCTTCGGTGCTAATGATTTTTGCCCGAGTACAAATGCTTGAAAGGGATGAAAAAGATTCTCAACGGCGAGTCGAGTTAAAAGACGGTGAACTCGACCATTTGGTGTACATAAATAGTTGTCGAACCCAGCATGAATCCATCGCTGAAAGTTTCTCCAGCCCCATTCTGTATAGACATGTGGTGCCCAAGTAACAGTCAAAGGGTGCATTCCATATTCGTATTTCAGCATGTGGGCTGCGACAAAACTATCTTTGCCACCCGATCCCGGCACGAGACAATCGTATGAACCATCTGTGCTGCGGTGTTTGTCGCAAAGTGCGCGCAGTTCGGCATCTCGTGCTTCCCAGTTGATCTGTTTCTTTTTTTCGGCAACTTTGCACGCGTCACAAATTAAGTCGGTATCAAAACCAATTGTCTCTTTTTTGGACTGTGAAGTGTGGGAAAATTCAACAGCAGAGTTTGGTCGTTGATTGGAGATGATGCATCTTTTGCAAAACAGCACCGAACTTGGCAGACCGTATCGCGTGTTCGGCTCTTTGTTTTGATCACTAAAAAGAGATGTGTCTACGACTCTTGATTTAGGAAATTCATTTCTCATGCCTAGACAACTCTACAACAGGTAAATATAAATGAATGATTACGATACAACCTTGTTGTTAAATCACCATGCAGAAAGACCGCCGTCGACAATGAGGTTCTGCCCAGTCACATAACTTGAAGCATCTGATGCAAGGTAAATTAGTGCTCCAACTAGTTCTGATGCTTGCCCCATTCTTCCAAGTGGAACTCGGTTGGAGTATTTATCATCGAATGTTTTATTCTGACCCGAAGCAATTCCACCGGGAGTGAGCGAGTTAACTCGAATACCACTGTCAGCCCAATAGGTCGACAAATAACTGGTCAAACCATTCACCGCTGCCTTTGAAGTGCTGTAGACGGCTGGTGTATTTATCGGTCTGCCGTTGTATTCTGAGCCCTCATAGATTCGCTGGTCTGGTGCAACGACACCATATATAGACGATGTTTGAATGATCGATCCACCGCCCTGCAGCTTCATTTGTTTGCCAACAGCCTGTGCCACCAAAAACAAACCGTCAACATTTACTGCCATGACTTCTCGCCATGTTTGCAACGAGTACTCCTCAAAAGGTTTGAAAAAATCATCTAAGTTCGAGGATTTTGATGCTGCGTTATTGACTAAGACATCAATTCGTCCAAGATCGCTAATAACTTCTGAAACCATTTTTAAGACCGATTCTGGTGAGGCGACATCACAACCAAATCCAGATACTTTGCAACCAGATTCTTTGGCGATTGTGCCCGCAGTCAATTTCGCGGCTTGATAATCAATATCGACTACAGCCACATTGGCGCCAGCAATCGCGAGTGCTTTACAAAAGACTTGACCAAGCAGTCCGGCACCACCAGTCACCAAAACAACTTTGCCTGACAGGCTAAAAATGTTTGAAGATTTTTCTGCCATTATTTTTTTGCACCCTTCGACATCATCCATTCAACCATCTCAAAGTCGGCTTGCGAATCTATGTCAAGCGAACGTTCACGCGGCATCACAAACAACCGTGTGGTCGGTGAAAATAAACTTTGGTTGTTGATTAGTGCAGTGCGTTTCCAAACATAAATTGATGCATTCATATCAAAACACTCTGGCGAGTCTTGACGACGCACAACAGTTTCTTTGGGTGCTTTGGAAAGATGGACGACCCCATTCGTGTCTGTTTCTACGAGATTGAAATATGGCGAGCGATGCGCTGGAGTACCCGTAATCACGTTGTCTGCACTCGTTGACTTGAGAAGTTCAAAAGCACCAATGATGTCTGATGCACTACGTAACGGGGCGGTTGCATCTAAGTCGACAACTACCTCAAACTCGCCAAATTTTCGCTCTGTTGTCTCTAAACAATGCTTTATCGCCGGAAGTTTGGGCGCCGTATCTGATGCCATCTCTGCTGGGCGATTGACAACAAACGTTGCACCGTATGCAAGTGCCGTATTGCGAATCTCCGCACTGTCGCTACTTACTGCAATTTCAGTAAACAAATTAGTCTCGATTGCTTGTTGCAATGAATATGCAATGAGTGGCAGACCATTTATTATTCTTAAATTTTTATTGGCCACACCTTTAGAACCAGCGCGTGCGCAGATCGTGCAAAGAACTTTCATCTTTTAATCCACTCATGTTTATTTGATGCAGACTCGATTGCCTCAATAGTTTTAACAACTGTCAATGCGTTATCAAATGTGCAAAGATTATCTTTGTCGCCAGCGATGATTGCCTTATGTTGATCAGAATAAGTTTGATCTGGCTCGGATTTAAATATCTCCGTCGAATCGTTGTACTTTGCGACACCAGAAATCAGGTCAAGTGAGATAGTTCCGTTATTGCCGTTGACCGTGATGCTCCGTTGGGACACTCGATCTAGATAATTAAGTTGAATTGAAACAGCAGGACAGAGCGCTGAATTCATCAGGACAGAAAATGTGTCGGCCGTTTCAATTTCGAGGTTGCTGAACTTTCCACCGATCGCAGTCAGTTGGTGCCAATCTCCAAACATTAGTTGAGCCAGGTCTAATTCATGACTCAGATCGCGAAGTACACCACCACCGGCATCAGTTGAAGCAGAACTAGAAGTTTGATAATTAATCGACTTGCGCCATGTCGGCAAATATTGACCTACATAAAAATTTGCTGAAGAAACCTCTCCAAGTGACGGAAGGTTAGCCCTAAGCCATTTAATTGCTGGATGGAAACGAAGGTTATATCCAACTGCCGCGACACTAAAAGTATTGGCGCCTAGTTTTTCGAAAGATGCGAAGAGCGGCTTTTCAACCAGCACTTTGCCGGAAAATTTAGAATCATAAAGTTTGTGTAAGTCGCGGTTGTGCTGGCTTGTCTTGCTAGCAATAATCACGTATTCAAACTGTTCGTGTTTTAGAGCGTCGGCAATTGTGTGGTATTCACCTGGTTTGGCATGGCTCGAAATAGAAACGACATCATGTTGCAAATCTCGCAAAATTCGTGCATGTTTAGAACCGATCGAACCAGCACCGATTACCGCAATTTTCACTGAACTTCCCGAGGCCATTCGCGTTGGGCACGCTCAACTTCATCCAGGCGACCA
>BJGF01000089.1 GCA_014190295.1 Actinomycetes bacterium
AAAGAGTGATTTCAGAGTCGATATTTTCTTCGCGATGAAGGCTTACGACAAAATATTTAGAAGCACTTAGCCCAAGACGTGAAAGTACTGAAGACTTATCTACTAATGGGGCATAGTGATCAAGCAGTTCTTTTTGTGGTGAACCGGTTTTGAATAATCGATCAGCAGGAAACCCTTCGGCAAGCAAATTTCTACGAGCGTGTTCGGTGTAGGTCATGTTTATGTCACTGAGGTGATCAACAATCTTGCGATTTACTTCTTCTGGCACACGTTGATCGAAACTGCGGTTTCCAGCTTCCATATGAAAAATTGGAATTTTGCGTCTTTTGGCGCTAATCGCGGCTAAACAACTGTTCGTGTCTCCAAGGATTAGAACGGCATCAGGCTTGCGTTCTTCAAACAGTTGATCCGATTTCTCGATAACTTTTGCAATAGTTGAGGCAGCATTAGCCCCGGCGGCGTCTAAAAAATGATCTGGTCGGCGTATGTTTAGTTCATCAAAAAAAATCTCATTTAGTTCATGATCATAATTTTGACCAGTGTGTACAAGTGTGTGATCAACATTTTCATCCAGGCGCGGAATCACTCTTGACAACTTAATTATCTCGGGTCTTGTGCCAACAATAGTCATCACATGCATAAATAGTTCCTCACCTAAAACCTAGTTGTTTATAAGTCATCTCATCGGAAACAAATTCATCAAGCATTTGATCCCAACTTGGGACTTCAAGCCCTGTAGTTAGAAGAAATCTCGTACCGTCCAGGCTTCTGTCACTAATAAACACATCATCTGGAGTAATGCTCAACTTCAAATTAAGTTTACTATTTAAAATACATAACAAGTCATACTTACTTATCGGTTGCGAAGCAACGTGAAACAGCCCGGTAAGTGATAAGTGGTCGCTAATTAGCGATCCGACAATTCTTGCGAGAGACTTTGTCGTTAACCCAGAATAGATCACCTGGCGAAAACCGCTAATTTCTTTGTTTTGTTGTCTTCGTGCCCATTCAAATAGGTTTGAAAAATGAACTAGTTCGCGACCAACGAATGATGTTCGTAACGTGAGGTCACGATCGTTGCTCAACTCACCAAGAAATTTGGTTTTACCATAAACATCAATTGGGTCGGGAATATCGGTTTCTTTATAGTTTCCGGTGCGACCAGAAAACACACAATCTGTGCTGAAGTGAATTAATCGAGCATTGATCTTTTGACAAATTTCAGATAACAAATGTGGCAGTTTAGAATTTGCGCTTTCGCTAGATTTAACATCTTTTGATTCTTGAAGTTGTTTGACAACTCCTATGCAATTCAACACGACATCTGGCTTCTCTAGCATTAATAATTCTGCTATTTGAGAATCGTTTTCGGCACTAATTGCAAATCGAATCTGATCTCTGTCGAGAAAATGTAACAAGGGAATGTTATTGCCACCTACTTCACGCACTGTGCCAACAACATCGTGAACATCCGATAATTCGCGCGCCAACATATGGCCAATCAATCCTTGCGCACCAAGAATTAAAATTTTCAATTCGTTAAGCCCAGCCGAGAAAAATTGAATTATCTCAAGATCTCTTGGGCAATTGATTTCTGCGAATCGAGATTGAGTAGCCCATTGCTTTTAAGAAGCTCTTTAGTCTGATCAAAAGTCATAACAAAATTTTCCGAACTTAGTTCTCCAGAAAGTGCAGGTTTTGACGGCGTAGTTTGAGCGATCTCAGGTAACAGTGATAGCACAGCGAAATATTGTCCCTTGCTCACTGTTCGAGTTGCTTCTTCATCAGAAATCAGTGATTCATGTAGTTTCTCGGCCGGCCTTAGACCAATGATCTCTTGTTTAATTTTTTGCTCACCAATCAATGCCTTTGCAAGATCGGTAATAAGCGCAGCCGGGACTCTCGGAATTAAAATTTCTCCTCGATCAGCAAGTTTCAGCGCGTCAATGACAGTGTCAACAGCTTGTTCTAAACTAAGTAGGAACCTCGTCATTCGAACATCAGTGATCGTTACAGGACCACCATTGCGAATCTGATCAATAAACAGTGGGACCACTGAGCCCCGCGACGCAAGAACATTTCCGTAACGAACAGCGATAAATCGGGTTGATTGGCAACGCAGGTTTGCACTAAGAAAAACACGTTCTTGAACTGCTTTAGTCATTCCCATCGCGGTTGTTGGTTTGCATGCTTTATCAGTTGAAATCCCTAAAACAGTTTCAACTGGTAGTCGTAGTTCGGTAATTGCTCGAACAATATTTTCTGCACCAATAATATTTGTTTGCACCGCTTCGTATGGAAAATATTCGGATGATGGAACTTGCTTTAGGGCAGCAGCATTAACAACAATGTCAGCGCCTACAAGCACCTGTGCTACCGAATGAAAATCCCGAATATCCCCGATTACGAATTGAAGTGTTCGTTCAAAATTGTGATATGTAATTTCTTCTGTGGCCACACGTTTCTGCAGGTACGACATCCGCATATCGTGTTGTTTGGCTTCATCCCGACTGAAAACAACAACAGCGCTCGGGGTTCCATGCTCACCAGATAAAAGACGCTTGACGAGAGTTTTACCAAGAGAACCAGTACCACCTGTGACCACAATGCGCTTTCCATCCAGCAATTTGGTCATGAAACTAATTCTACCTTTGGTACTCAACTCAACGAACTGAACCATTCAACCGTTTGAATCAACAACAAGTGGAGACGATGGGAATCGAACCCACGACCCCCTGCTTGCAAAGCAGGTGCTCTAGCCAACTGAGCTACGTCCCCGTAGGGCGAAGACACACTAACAGCGAATAATTCGTTCTATCTCACGGTGATCACGGGGGTATCCTCGCTGTATGGTCAGCGAACTTCTATACGCATTTCGAATCATGCGTTTGCCCCTACTTGACGCAGGCGGACAGGCAATCGGCAAAATCGACGACATTATCGTTGTCGCCGGGCGTGGTAACGAAGCCCCGAAAGTACTCGGGTTTGTCGCGACAAGCCAGCGCCGTCGGATTTTCGTCAGCGCTTCACGTGTTGGGGTTCTTGACAACTCTGGCGCCCGACTTAAATCTTGGGATATCAACTTGACCCCGTTTCGCACTCGCGCTGGAGAACAACTTCTTGGCAAAGATATTTTGGATAAACGTTTCGGTGATGAAATTGTCAGTGATGTTGCCTTAGTCCACAAAACTGGAAAATCTTCAACTTGGCAAATTTCAAAAGTCCGACTTTCAAAACGCGGACTTTTAAATACACGATCAGGTCATCGCCTTGTCGACTGGCAAGAAGTTTCACAAATGTTTGCACCAACAACTGCGATCGCTGCCGAAGCGGCGCGACTTCGAGATATGCACGCCAGCGATGTAGCAACAATTATCCGTGCACTGCCAACCGAGCAACGCCGCCAACTTGCCGACGCGATGGATGACGAACGATTGGCCGACGTACTTGAAGAATTGCCCGAAGATGAACAGTTGCGACTGATTGAAGGTTTAGACATGGAGCGTCTGAACAGCGTGTTTGACGAGATGGAATACGACGACTTGGCCGACTTGCTCGGACAAATGGGTGTCGATCAACGCACGAAAGTATTGGCGGCAATGGATGACGAAGATGCTGAAACAATGCGCCAGTTGTTGTCGTATCCAACAGGCACGGCAGGTTCGATGATGACGCCAGACATCATCGTGCTCGGGCCAGATGCCACAGTGGCAGATGCACTAGCCCAAATTCGCGACCCTGAACGACTCGTTTCGATCGCGGCACAAGTTTTTGTCGCCCACGCCCCGCACTATCCACCAACCGGAACTTATATCGGTGTCGTGCATTTTCAACGACTCCTTCGCGAACGACCAAGCATGACTCTTAAACACTGTGTCGAAAACGAACCAACTATTAACCCGCTGTTGCCAGAACGAGATGTTGCCGAGCGACTTGCTTCATACAACATGTTGGCTGTTGGTGTTTGTGATGCAAATAGTCGTTTGCTTGGCGCAGTAACTGTTGACGACGTATTGGATAATGCATTGCCAGCCGACTGGCGACGTAAAATTGTTTCTCATCACCCGAGCGGCCATGAAATTAGCCATGAGATTAGCCATGAAATTAAAATCGATATAAATGGAGTCGATCATGAAACGGCGTGAAGATCTCGGGCGCCCACGCAACCAACCGAAACTTGGTGTGCAATATAGTCGCAGTGCATTTGGTGAATTTGCCGAAAGCATCGCGCGCCTTATGGGCACGGCACGATTTTTGATTATTCAATCGATCATGGTTCTGATTTGGATCGGCCTGAACATCTCTTTTATCGCATTTCGCTGGGATAAATACCCGTTTATTTTGTTGAACCTGATGTTCTCTGTGCAGGCGGCTTATGCCGCTCCTTTAATTCTGTTGGCCCATAATCGCCAAGAAGAAAGAGACCGCGAACAAGCAGAAATTGATCGCAATGTCGCAACACGAACTCAAAATGATGCCGAGTTTCTTGCCCGTGAGATTGCCAGCGTGCAATTAGCACTTGCCAACGTAGTTACGTCAGACGAACTAGCGCAACATATTGAACGGCTTAATGAATCAATTGAAAAATTGAATCACCCTAAATAGTTCGACTAAGCACATTTGCCGCAATGGCCAATTAGATCCAACCGGTGTTGGTCAAGGCGAAAACCAGAGCGCTTAGCGATACTCAACAGAGTTTTGTCAAGATTTGCCTCGAGCGATTCAGGAATTCGTACATCTCGAATATCCCCACACTTAGAGCAAACAAGGTGGTGGTGGTGCCCGAGAATATCTTCATTGAGTTCGTACCTAGCAACATCATCAGTGCTGAAAACTCTTTGTACAACACCGACGTTTTCAAGCACGACGAGATTGCGATACAACGAACTCTGTGCCAAAACTTTTTTGGTACTACTTGAGCGCTTCAACATCTGCAGAATCATTAACGGACGATCAGACTCGGCAAGGACTCTTACTATCAAACGCCGTTGTGCGGTATAGCGCTGTTTGTGTTTAGTAAACCTGCGCACAACTTCGCCGTGTACGTCACTTGCGCGCTCATGAGACCCAGACACAACCAGCAATCTATCTGAGAATCAATGAGAATTGATTTACTGCAACTCGAACTTATTTAGGCGCGAACAAATGAATGCAAATTAATCCCTGCATTTGTGATTTTTGTCAGCAGTGATGAATTAGGTAACGAACTCTCGCCCAATGCAAGCGCCCCGATTGTTGTTATCTCGCCCGAACTAACTGCCTGGGCTGTCACAGCAGCAACAACTCCGGCAACTTGACCAACTCGTTCTGCCACACCGACGACGTCAACCATCCGAGCCGCGTTTTTCATTCCACGCACCTCGACGCGCAGGCCACCCATGCCACCTTCTGCCTGAGGTGGAATCAACATCGGGACTCGAGAAAACACTCGGTCACGACGTGTCGCTGTGACTCGAGCCGTTACGCGCCCGAGCTCTGGAAACGCACGTTTTATCAATAACGGATCAGGAAGTTCGCCGCGATAACAGTCGTATGCACCAACTGGTTCAGGAAACCAACATAGTTCTCGCCCGCTACCGGCAGGTCGGCGAAGCCATTCGCCATCGTGCCAACCGATTGATTGCCCAGATAATGCTCGGTGATGTTGTCGAGCACACTCCGGACCACCGGTGCCATGAAGTGCAACATGAACTTCGTCGATCGTGTCAAAAGATTCGGCTAACTGACGCACGATCAAACTTGACATTCCTGGCGACGATGCCGCACCAATAATTATCGTCGCATTATTTTGTTTTGCGATTTGAGTCAAGGACAATAAATTTAAGCAGTCTGCAATGTCGTCACTAGTTGAGACAACTGAAACTCCGCTTTCAAGAAGTTCGCGGGATATTGCCATGTGTGGTGACGGGCACGCAAGAACAACAACTTTTACTGATTTCATTTCATTACGTGCAACGACCGTCAACTGTGTATCAGGCCCGTTTAAACGAGCTGCCAAACGCTGAGCAACAACTTGCTGGCTGTCGTATAAATAAATTTGTGGATGCGAAAATGAGCAAAGTGTTTCAGCAACCCGAGAACCAACTACACCAGTACCAATAATTCCAATCATTTAGTACGGGCGATTACTTTTGACCTGTAATTTTGCGCCAGCCACCCTGTTTGATCGCCGCGGTACCTTTGCCCTTAAACCGAAGCACGCCAGCAACGGCACTAGCCACACTTAAAGCCAGCAAAACACGTCTGATGAATTTCATTGCATACCTCCAAATTCGTGCTTGATTAACTTACAGACGAACGATTAAACGATATCTGATTATTTTTTTTAGTTTCTCACACTTCTGCTACTCAATCGCGAGATGGTTTAAGTACCTGCTGATAAACAGCAATTGTTTGGCTATTAATGGTTACAGAAGAAAACTCATTTTCTGCGCGCTTGCGACCTTCTGCGGCCATTTTAAGACGCAATTCGTCATCGTTTAGCAACCTAGTCAACGCTGCTGTCAACGCCTCAACATTTTTTGATGGAACCAACAGACCATTTCGTCCATCTTCCACGGCTTCTCGACAGCCTGGGACATTCGTTGCAACAACTGCACGTTGCGTTGCACCGGCCTCAACAAATACTTTGCCGAAACCTTCTCGATATGAAGGTAGGCAAACAATATGACACTGCTTTAAAATATCCGGTACATCGTTTCGGTAGCCGAGCCATTTAATAACACCTGATGTCGCCCAATCTTGTAGTTGTTGGGATGTTAATGATCCAGGGTTCCCCGGATCTACGTCTCCAACCAACC
>BJGF01000090.1 GCA_014190295.1 Actinomycetes bacterium
ATTGGCTTTTGAATATCGTCAAGCGTTTCATAAAGATGTCGTGATCGACATGATTTGTTATCGCCGATATGGGCATAACGAGGGTGATGATCCGAGTTACACACAGCCATTGATGTACAAAGCAATCGCCGAGCGTCGCAGTGTGCGCAAACTTTATGTTGAGACTCTTGTCAAGCGTGGAGACATCACACTAGAAGAAGCAGAAAAATCACTCGGCGACTATCAAGCCAAATTGCAAGGCGCACTTGAAGAAACCCGTGCCAAGACCACCGAAAAAGTTATTGCAGCCAAACCTCCCGCTCCAAAAGGTGTTTTGCCCCACATTGCGACGAGTGTCAAACGCAAAGTCATAGATGATGTTCTTGCGCAACTGAGTTCGTATCCAAAAGATTTTATGGTTCACCCAAAATTATTGCGACAATTCGAAACTAGAGACGAGTTAATTGCCAAAAATAATGATGTTGATTGGGCCACGGCCGAAGCATTAGCAATTGGAACTCTTTTGGTTGAAGGAATTTCTGTTCGGCTCGCCGGTCAAGACACTCGGCGCGGAACATTCAGTCATCGGCATTCAACACTGGTTGACTATTTGACGGAAAATCGCTGGATACCACTAGCCGAAATACCTGGGGCATCCGGCCGATTCTGGGTTTATGACTCGCTATTGAGTGAATATGCAGCACTCGGTTTTGAATATGGTTACGCACACGCGAATCAAAAAGCACTCGTGATGTGGGAAGCACAATTTGGTGACTTCGTCAACGGTGCACAAATAATTATCGACCAATATTTAGTTGCTGCTGAAGACAAGTGGGGACAACACAACGGACTCGTGTTGTTGCTGCCGCACGGTTATGAAGGTCAAGGCCCAGAGCATTCTTCGGCGCGTATCGAACGGTTTTTGCAATTATGCGCTGAAGACAATATTCAAGTGTGCAACCCGACAACCTCGGCACAGTACTTTCACTTGTTGCGTCGACAAGCAAAGCAAGAGATAATGCGACCATTGATCGTCGTCGCGCCAAAGCAACCACTTCGAATGAAAGAAAGTCGATCCAAAATTGACTCACTAACAGGCGGAAGTTTCGAAGAAGTATTAAACGATCCATTTGTGGCAACACCTGCAGAAATAACCCGCGTGGTTCTATGCAGCGGGAAAGTTGCATGGGATGCCATGTCTGAGCGTGATAAACGTGGCGCAAAAGTGGCTGTCGTGCGTGTTGAGCAGTTATATCCATTTCCAATTGATCAGATTCGCACCGCGATTACAAAATATCCGAATGCGAAAGATCTTGTATGGCTGCAAGAAGAACCAGAAAACATGGGACCAAGATATTTTGTTGACGATCGAATTTGGCCTCTTAAGCAAGAGGGGTACTCATTGCGTTATGTTGCTCGTGTTGAATCGGGGAGCCCAGCAACTGGGTCGAAGACGATTCATGACCAAGAACTCGCAGATTTGATGGAGCAAACATTCGCTAACTAGTGACTTGCTAGCGGTGGTTGAATGGATGTGTGGTAAAGCCTTTTTCTCATGTCGTCGTAGACGGCTCGAATCTGGCTACCGAAGGTCGAAAAGAACCAAGTCTCAAGCAACTGAACGAAGCAGTACTTTCGTTCATGAAAGAGTTTCCCGGCACGAAAGTTACTGTTGTTGTTGACGCAACATTTGGTCATCGTGTAGATCGACGCGAACGCGCCGAGTTTGATGATGCAATAAATAACAATGAACTCGTTGCGCCACCTGCTGGCGCCGTTGGTCGCGGAGATGGTTTCGTGCTGACGATTGCCGACAAAGTGAAAGCCAGTATTTTGTCGAATGATAGTTATCAAGAGTTTCACGATCAATACAAATGGTTGTTCGACGAAGGACGACTAATCGGTGGCAAGCCCGTGCCGAATGTCGGCTGGGTTTTTATCCAACGACTTCCGGTTCGCAAGCAAGCAGGTCGTGATACGGCGGCGTCGTTGCGTCGGACAAAATCTGTCCGCGTACCTTCGCGACCGATGCCAGTGCCAAAAACGCCGCCACCCAACGTGCGAATTTCTACGAGCAACGCAAAGTCAGTGGCACAAAGTCAGAAATCGGCGTCAACTGCAAAGCCAGCACCAAAGTTGAATGAACTTACTCCGTTTTTGAATTTTGTTGAAAAAAATCCAATCGGAACAAAACTCAAAGGCCTTGTTGACAGTTATGCATCACATGGTGTCTATGTAAAAGTCGGTGAAGTCCTCGGATATCTGCCGATGCGTTTGATGGCCAATCCTGCTCCGCGCAGTGCGCGTGAGCATGTAAAACTTGGAGCCGGATTAAGCCTTGTGATTGTTGGCTACACGCCGTCGCGCAGAAGTGTCGAACTGGCAGTATTTGGCGTTGAGCCGGCAGGGGTGGCGCGAAACCCAGCGCGTGCAACTGCACAAAAATCGACGGCTATTTCGCGAAATCCAGTTCGAAATCCAGCGCAGAGCAAAAAAGCTAAACGCCGACGTCAACAGTCAAAGCCAGCACAGAAAAAAGCGTCTAACAAGAAACGCTAAGTCTGTTTTGAGTACGGTGTTGTGGTGCTTATCGCTACATGGAATGTCAATTCGCTGAAAGCTCGTCTCGAGCGCGTCACTCAGTGGGTAAGCGAAAACAAACCTGATGTTTTGTGCATGCAAGAAACAAAAATGAAAGACGCCGTATTTCCAACTATGACATTTGCTGAGATGGGATATGAATCAGCACACTTCGGTCATGGTCAATGGAATGGTGTAGCAATAATTTCTCGTGTCGGACTTGCAAATGTAGTTACAAATTTTGCACCAGCTATAGAGCCAGACCCAGAAGCGAGAATTATTTCGGCGACTTGTGGTGGAGTCAAAGTTGTAAGCGTCTATGTGCCAAACGGCAGGGCACTTGACAACGATCACTACCAGTACAAACTCGAATGGATGAACAAACTAAAGCAGCATGCGGCAACATTCTCGAAACCAACCGAAGAGTTAGTAATCGGCGGCGACTTTAATATTGCTCCAACTGATGATGATGTCTGGGATATCAAAAAATTTGAGGGTGCAACACATGTAAGTGCGCCAGAACGCAAAGCTTTTTTAGATCTCTGTGACTGGGGGCTGACTGATGTGTTTCGTGATTTGCACCCGGAACCGAAAGTTTTTTCATGGTGGGATTATCGCAACGGAAGTTTTCACAAAGGTGAAGGAATGCGAATCGACTTTTTGTTGGCCACTAAATCGCTAGCGAAACGTGTCAAGACTTGTGAGATTGATCGCAACGCTCGAAAAGGCGAAAAACCGAGTGATCACGTGCCCGTGATGATCACGGTCTCGGAAAAATAAAAGTCGT
Source organism: Actinomycetes bacterium (assembly GCA_014190295.1). GTDB lineage: Bacteria > Actinomycetota > Acidimicrobiia > Acidimicrobiales > Ilumatobacteraceae > BACL27. The sequence continues at coordinate 3,347 of BJGF01000090.1, forward strand.
GGCGACTCCAGAGCTCACTAATCCGTTTAGGGGTTTTCATATTCGCACAGAAGATCGTTCTGCATATGACAAAGCGAGAATCAAAATTGCCGACGAAATGCGAGTTGTGATTGATGAGTTGCTAGCCACATCTGCACCTCTCGAAGAACTTGAACAAACGCAGATGATCATCAATCAGGCAGTTGCTTTGTTGAAAGCCCGTCCACACAGTCATGAATACGAAGGTCCAGCCGAAGGGTCGTTGGCACCGCTGAATAGTTTTTTGGATCGCAGTCCGATCATTGGTGCGATAAATCCATTGTCAGTGCCAATGAAGATGGAAGTTGATGGTGACGGAGGCAGAGATTCGACCGTCATTGGATACGCGACGTTTCCAGCGGCGTATGAAGGCCCACCAGGTTGCGTGCACGGTGGTTTCATCGCCGCCTATTTTGACGAAGTCTTAGGGATGGCTCAGTCTCTAAGCGGCAATCCTGGCATGACCGTGAATTTGACGATTAATTATCGATCGCCGACTCCGCTTAAGCAGCCCGTTGTATTTCGCGGACGAGTTGTTTCTATTGATGGACGAAAAATAAGTGTCTCTGGAACTTTGCACCACGGTGAGACTTTGTGTGCTGAAGCAAGTGGATTATTTATCTCGATGCGACCTGAAGTGTTTGCAAAGTTGATAGAAATTCGCCAAGCGCAACAAAAATAAAAAATTAAACGGTGATACTGGCTCGGGCGATGATTGAGAGCACATCTGGCCCGATTTGTTTTGCGGTCATTGGTCCAACGATCTTTCCGAGCTCTTCGATGTTTGCAGGCTTTTGTCTCACAATCAGCCTCAATTCGTGATCACCTAAAACTGCGCTGGGCAATTGCCTGATTATTCGCGCTCGGCGGCCGCGCCAGTTGTGCAATTCGTCTTCGAGTGAGACGACTTTTACACGAGACTCACGCTTGGGCGCCGTAGTGCTTGTTTCGTTTGAGGTATCAATCGAGTTCGTAATGTTAGAGAGAAGTGCGCTGCGACCTGTCGTGCGACCTTTTCGTGTCTCGCACCAGCTAATGAAAAGTTGTTGAGATGCGCGAGTTAGAGCGACATAAGCCAATCTGACTTCTTCGTCTTGTTGGTCTTTGGTGATCGCTGAAGTGTGTGGCAATAATCCAACCTCGGCACCAGCCACGACGACACAATCCCATTCGCGTCCTTTGGCCGAGTGAAACGTGAGGACTTCGACGCCCTCTGTGCTGCGTTGATCAGATGCGTTGGTTCGCATCCATGACGCAAATGTTCGACCATCAATTGCTCCAGGGTGATCAAGTTTGAGAAATATTTGCAATTGTTCAGCAACCCAGCGTTGAATCTCTGAACTTGATTCAGTCAAAACATCAGTCACCCAAGTAGCCAAGCCATTGCGGCTTGTGCTTTGGGCGGCATCACTAATCGCAGAAGTTAGTTCTGTCGGTGGGCGAGATGTGCGAACGGGGATATTGCTCGCGACGAGTGCGTCAACAATTACTTCAACTTGAATATTTGTTCGAACAAGAACCGCACATGACTTCCAAGAATTTGCTCCACCACGTGATGCATAGCTCCAGAGCATTGAAGATATACCTACCGCTTCTGATTCGGGGTCGCTATAACCCCGAGCAACGACCGGCTCAGATTCGGGTCGCATTGCACGCACATCGAGACTGTGTTCGACATGTTGAGCGACCGCAGTTGCTGCCGTCAAGATTTGTGGAGAGCAGCGATAGTTGTTCGGCAGATGCAGGACAGTTGTGCCACGAATTTTTTCTGGCAATTCGTCGAAAAGTTTTTTGTCTGAGCCGTTCCATCCATAAATTGCTTGCATCGGGTCGCCAACTACGAACACATCAGCGCGTTGGCCACGAATCGCGTCGAATAATTCGTACTGCAAAGGGTTCATATCTTGCGCTTCATCAACAAACAAGTGTCGATAGCGCCAGCGTACGGCCTGCGCATAGGCATTATCTGTGCGCATCGCTTCAACGACTCGCGTAATTAAATCATCAAGATCTAGGACATTGCGTTGAAGTTTTAGTTGCTCGTATTTTTTATAAATCGTGGCGATCTCGTTATGCGGTGCAGGCGCGTATCTGCCAAGTCGTTTTGCGGTTTGTGCATATGATGTCGGCGCGATTAAACGAGCATGAGCCCAATCAACTTCGATCAGCAACTCGCGAGCGCGAGCAGCAAGTGGATTGTCACCGATTGCCGATGCCATAACTTGCTGACGATTGTGAATAATTGCTGGCATCGGTTTGTGCAGATCGGCAAGTCGTTGACGCAGCAGGGCAAGTGCGACAGCATGAAACGTTCCGACAGTGACAGATTGCGAATCACGAGCGACGCCGAGATGTATTAGTCGCCGACGCATTTCACTTGCGGCTTCGCGAGTGAAAGTGATCGCAAGAATTCTTTCGGCTTGAGCGGTGCCAGTTGCAACCCGATAGGCGATGCGATGTGTGAGTACCCGAGTTTTGCCAGAGCCTGCGCCTGCGTGAACGACGGTCGCGGTTTCGGGACAAGTGACCGCGGCGCGCTGGTCATCGTCCATGCCCCTCAGCAACTGCTCAATATCCACGGCTTCACGATAGGCGGTACCTGTCGCAGTGGCTAAATACTGAACCTATAACAAGCCGGAGGGTTCACTAAGTTTGACGTGTGGCGTATCCAAGAAAACTGCTGAATCGTGGCGAACACGTAAACCTAGATTTGCACCCGCACTGGGTTGTTTTTGTGAAACCGTCGGCAATTTCGATTGTGGTGCTTGCGCTCTCTATCTATGCGCAGAAACTTGAGGATGGTTGGCTTAAGACCGGGGTGTCACGTGTTTTGATCGTCGCATTGATTGCATCGTTCGTTGCTGTTGGTTTAGTTGCCGTGCGATGGTCGCGAACATTTTTTGTGGTTACTTCTCAACGAGTGATTTTTCGCCAAGGTGTTTTAGCCCGTCGCGGAGTCGAGATTCCACTCGAGCGAGTTAATAATGTCAACTTCGCGCAGTCAATTTTGGAGCGAATGCTTGGTGCAGGAGATTTGCTGATCGAATCGGCGAGCGCAGATGGTCAGCAATTATTCAGTGATATTCGTGACCCAGAGCAAGTGCAGAACATTATCCACGAAGCAATTAATGCGAGTTCAAACCGCAATCTAAATGCTGATCCAATTGTTGGGCAACTTGAACGTCTTGAAGCGATGCTGAATCGCGGATCAATCACCCAATCCGAATTCGACGAACAAAAACGCCGCCT
>BJGF01000091.1 GCA_014190295.1 Actinomycetes bacterium
GTCTGGTGATTTAGGTGGTGTTGTCGCAACAAATCATGTTTTCAAGCCGCAAACCCAGCAGCAATGGCTTGAGTGGTTCGGTCGATAGATAACAATTTTGCTAGCCAAGCAGCGAGTTGGCGATGGCACTTAGTCCGCTTATCAACAGCAAACCGACCACAAGATTTCTGAAGTGCTCGGGATTAATTTTTCTGCGAGCCCGCGTGCCGAGCGATACACCTACTCCCATCACCGGAATCGAGACCAACATTAAACGCATCGTCTCGGATGTGAAATGACCTGCAACGATGAATGTCATCAGTGTGAGAAAGTTCAAAATCGTGAACACACGGTTTAGCACAGCACGAAAGTTCTCAGGTGAATAGTGACGCGAGTGCAACAAGAACACCAATGGTGGCCCATTGGTTGACGTGGCAGTTGACAACACACCAGCCACGACACCCATCGCGTAATCAAATGATTTTGGCAATCGTTGTAGATCAAAACCCTTGATGCTCAGAAATACACCGATCAACACAACTACCCCGAGAATTGCTTTCATCAACCGAACGTCGACATTCAGCAACAACCACAACCCAAAAGGCATCCCGATAATCGCAGAGAAAACGAGTCGCTGCGACATTTCTCGTGCCTTGACCGCTCTTGACTGCCACCATTGCACGGCACAACTAACAGTGGATACAGATGTTGCGGTGACTACGGCTGTTGGAAGATCTATAAAGAAAATCATCAGCGGCACAGAAATCAGGCCGAATCCGAACCCAAAAAGTGCTTGAATAATCGACGCAAACAACACGATCAGGCCGATAAAGATTAGTTGCTGCATTTATGATTCGTCAGACTGACAACTCATCAAGAGCTGCATTAAATATTTCAGTATGCAGATCAACATCGGCAGTTGTATGAAATGAAGAGATCAATGCCATGTTATGAAATGGTGTCAGAAGCACGCCGCGATTGAGCGCCCACAAATGCATGAAACTTTCTAATTTAGGATCAGATGCTGCCGCTGCTTGTGCGCCGTTTCTTGGAGGTTTGCAGAACCAATACTCGGCGCGACAACCAAGTTGTTGAACATTCCAATCCAAATTGTGCTGTGTATACGACTTAGTGACGCCCGTAGTCCACTGACTTGCCAATTGAATTGTTTGTTCAAATTGCGCAGGCAACAAACAATTACTAAGCGTCGCACGAATTGCAGCCATCGCTAAGGCGCTACCCGAGAGAGTTCCGCCGATTCCCGAAACATCCACATCGTGACCACCTAAGTTCTGTTCGATTTGTGCGGCAAGTTCTGCACTCATCGCGTAAGCGGCAACTGGTACTCCGCCGCCGATTGTCTTGCCGATCACCAGCATGTCTGGTTCAAGTTGCCAAAGTTTGGTGCAACCACCAGGACCAGCACAGATCGTATGCGTCTCGTCGATAATCAACAGCGTCCCGTATTTTCTTGTTAGTTCTCGAACACCAGCCAAGTATCCATCTTCGGGTAGAACGATTCCGATATTTGTTAGTGCTGGCTCGATCAACATGCACGCGACATCACGATGCCGTAGTTGTTGCTCGAGGATATCGAGATCATTAAACGGTGCAATTCGTGTCGTGAGAGCGGGGTCTATCTGTGGTCCAATCGCACCAGGACGAGAAATCGTCTGGCCGTTCGCGTCAGCGATCACCAAGGTCTCGTCTACCGTGCCGTGGTAACACCAATCATGAACCAAAATCTTTGGTCGTTGCGTGAGGTGTCTTGCGATTCGCAACGCAAATCGATTCGCGTCAGTCGCACTAATCGTGAACTGCCATTTCGGCAAACCAAAACGTCGAGTCAACTCTTCGCCCACCCAAGTTGCATCTTGTGTCGGCAACATCATCGTTGAGCCATTACTTAATTGTGTTGAGATTGCTTGCGTAATCTCGGCAACCGCGTGACCTGTCATCGCTCCTGTATCACCAAGACAAAAATCGACGTATTCAATGTCGTCAATGTCTGTGAATCTCGCGCCACTTGCTCGACGAACGTAAAGCGGAAAACTCCCTGGCCACCTCGTCATCCAAGGCATCGGTACACCCGCAATCAGCGAACTACTTGCGTTATTTGCGGCAATTTTAGATTTCGGATGACGGCTGATAAATAGTTTTTCTTCGACTTCCAGCGCTTGTGAAAGCCTTTGTTGATTAACCACCTAACCATCATGGCAAATTGCGGTGTAAAATCTCTAAGTGCCCCGAGGTGACTTCAGCCAACAGCATTTAGATCTCCGTATTGATGGCGATCGTCTAATGTCTCGGATCAACGCGCTTGCTGAAATTGCGCCGATTGACGGCGGTGGCAACTGCCGTCTTGCACTCACCGACGAAGACAAATATGGACGAGATCTGCTCGTTTCTTGGATGAAAGATTGCAACTTAGAAGTTTCGATAGATGCTGTGGGCAACATTATTGGTATCTGGAACGTCGGAGTCGGTGCGCCTGTAATGTCTGGTTCGCACATTGACACGGTTCGCACCGGTGGAAGATTTGATGGGTGCTATGGCGTACTTGCCGCACTTGAGGTCATCGAAACTTGTCAGAAAATGGGTGTGACTCCACCGCGTCCACTCAGTGTTGGTATTTTCACCGACGAAGAGGGCGCGCGCTTTGCCCCGGACATGCTCGGCTCGCTCGTATATGTGGGTGGTATGTCACTTGAAGAAGCATTGGATGTAATCGCAATTGATGGCGCAAAACTCGGTGACGAACTAGTGCGCATCGGATATGCCGGCACAACACCTTGCCCAGGTTTGATTCCGCATGCGTTTGTCGAATTGCATATCGAACAAGGACCGATGCTCGAAGCAAACAATGTGCGTATCGGCGCAGTCACGAGCGTGCAAGGAATCTCGTGGCAAGAAGTCACAATTATCGGGCAATCCAACCATGCAGGAACAACCCCGATGTCACTGCGCCACGACCCTGCATACATCGCCGCCGAAATAACTGTTTTTATGCGGAAACTCGCGATCACTATGGGTGGCGATCAAGTTTGCACAGTCGGCAAGATCGACATACATCCCAATTTGACGAATGTCGTTGCGGCCAAGGCGACTCTCACGCTTGATGTTCGCAACACAGACGAATCACTGCTCAAACAAGCCGAGTCAAAAATATCGAAATTCTTAATCGATATCGCAATTGGCGAAGGAGTAAAAATAACAACACGCCAACTCGCTCGTTTTGAACCGGTAATTTTTGATGATCGCGTAATCGACTGTGTTGAAAAAATAGCTCGAGATCAAGGCAATACGGTTCAACGCATGCCATCGGGCGCAGGTCACGATGCACAAATGCTGGCGCGTGTCTGCCCTTCAGGAATGATTTTCGTGCCAAGCGTCAAAGGTATTAGCCACAACCCTGCAGAGTTCACGGAAACCATTGATCTGATAGCCGGCGCAAATATTCTGTTGCACACGATGCTTTCGCTGACAACGCTCGAATCTGGAGATAAATAGTGTCACGATTGCTAAATGTTGCGGCTGCTCAACTTGGGCCGGTGCAACGCTCAGACGATCGCAAATCAGTCGTCGCGCGTTTGATCGACCTACTGCGAGAGGCGCATTCTAAAAAAGCCGAGTTAGTTGTGTTTCCAGAATTAGCGTTAACTACTTTTTTCCCGAGATGGTTTGTGGATGACATCACACAAGCCGATCATTGGTATGAGACCGAAATGCCATCGGCGATTACAAAGCCCCTGTTTGACGAGGCCAAGAAACTTACTATTGGATTTTGTTTAGGATATGCAGAACTGACACCTCAAGGTGAGCGTTTCAATACACAAATTTTAGTTGAACGCAACGGATCTATCGTTGCAAAATACCGCAAGGTTCATATTCCGGGTCATGAACACCATGAACCTGACCGCCCGTTTCAACACGCTGAGCGTTACTACTTCAAACCCAGTGATGACGGTTTTGGGGTTTGGAAGGCGTTCGGTGGACGAATCGGAATGATGATCTGCAACGACCGTCGATGGCCAGAAAGTTATCGCGTGATGGGCTTGCAGGGCGTTGAAATGATTCTCTGCGGCTACAACACGCCGCTGCAATATGTTCCTGATCCGTCTCAAGACCGTTTGCAAGGTTTTCACAATGCACTCGTGATGCAAAGTGGCGCGTATCAAAATGGCACCTTCGTAGTTGGTGTGGCCAAAGGTGGTGTCGAAGAAGGTGTCGACAGTCTCGCCGACTCAAGCATCATTGCTCCGTCGGGTGAATTGCTTGCCAAAACTGTGACCAGTGACGACGAAGTCGTGACCGCAGTGTGTGATCTGGACTGGTGCAACAATTACAAGAACACTTTGTTTAATTTTGACCGCTACCGACGCCCTGAGGTTTATGGGCGAATCACTGGACAACGTGGCACTGTGCTGGATTGACGAAATACTGTTTCTTTACATAATGTAAACCTGAAGCCCAATGAGAGTATGGTTAATACATGACTCAGGTGGATCATGGGCTGACCAAAGCCGAGCGCGTGGCGTTTAGTGTCAACGGCACACCAGTAACGGTGCGTAGCGATCATCCGCATTTGTTGGCCGCACTTCGAGAAGAACTAAACATCACATCTGCCAAAGATGGTTGCTCTCCAACTGGTCAGTGTGGTTGCTGCACAGTTCTTGTAGACGGAAAAGCAATTGTTAGTTGTCAGCAGTCGCTTGAAAAAGTAACCGGCTCAGAGATCACGACACTCGAGGGAGTCAGCCAATCAGAACGTGATGCTTTCGCTAATGCGTTCGCGGCTTGCGGTGGTTTGCAATGTGGATTTTGCATTCCCGGAATCGTCGTGCGCGCCAAAGCACAAATTGACAAAAAAGGTGCGGGTTTGAAACGTGAAGATATGGCCCGCCATCTTGGTGCGCATCTTTGTCGTTGCACTGGATACGTAAAAATCCTTGAAGCAATTGAGACAGTGGCGCAAGGCGAAGTTCGTGAAATACTTACGACTGGCGGAATTGGTGTGCGAGTCAAAAAACTTGAAGCTGAAGCTCTAACACTCGGTGACCGTGGATACATCGACGACATGCGCGAACCTGGAATGTTGCACGCAGCGTTAGTTTTCACAAAATATGCGCGTGCAGATGTTCTGGCGATCAACACAGCGAGTGCTTTAAATCAACCAGGTGTCAAGGCGGTTTTTACGGCCGCTGATATTCCAGGTGAGTTGATGATGGGAATTATTTACAAAGACTGGCCGGTGATGATTCCGGTTGGTGGTCGCACTTCTTATGCGGGTGATGTTTTGGCCATTGTCGTTGCTGACACACGAATGAACGCCCGACAAGCAACGGCTCACGTCGAAGTGTCGTATGAAGCACTCGCTGCAATCACAGACCCGAGAATTGCAATATCTTCCAGCGATCTTGCTGTTTGGAAGACCGAAAATAATATTCTGAGCAAATCAACTTATAAGCGTGGTGACTGCGACGATGCATTTGCATCAAGCAAGCACGTCGTTCGCGAGATGTTTTCGACTCAAAGAATTGAACATGCATTTCTAGAGCCCGAGAGCACACTTGCAGTGCCCAGCACCGATGCATCAACACGACATCTGCAGGTTTATTCAGGTGGTCAAGGCGTTTGGGATGACCGAAACGACATCGCTCGCCTACTCGCCGTTCCTAACGAGCAAGTCACCGTCACTCTCGTTACCAACGGTGGTGCATTTGGTGGCAAAGAAGACATGAGCAATCAAGCCCATACATCCTTGGCTGCATGGTTACTTAATGTGCCGGTCAAGTGCACCCTGACTCGCGAAGAGAGTTTTTTGATGCACGCGAAACGTCACCCAATTGAAATGGATTACGAGGCTGGTTGCGATGATCAAGGCCGACTGACTGGGTTGCGTGTTCGTGCACTTGGCGACTCTGGGGCCTATGCAAGTGTTGGAATGAAAGTTCTCGAACGCATGGCGGGCCATGCAAGTGGTCCATATCAAGTTCCGAATATTGATGTTGAAGCGATTGCGGCGCGAACAAATAATCCGATCTGCGGTGCCTTTCGCGGTTTCGGTGCGAATCAAGCGCAGTTCGCGATGGAAGGTGTACTTGACAGACTGGCCGAAAAAGTTGGAATCTCTGGTTGGGAAATCAGGTCACGAAATGTGATCAAGCCCGGCATGGTTTGGGGACCTGGGCAAATCATGGATGACGGTTGCTTGGGTGCAGAAATTTGCCTTAACGAAATCAAACCCGAATACGACGCTGCGGTTGCTGCGGGCAAAGCAGTGGGACTCGGACTGGGCCTAAAAAATAGCGGTCTCGGAAACGGCTTCAAAGAAATATCAAAGGCTGTCGTGCACTTCAAACAAGACGGACGAATCGAGGTTCGCCACGGATGGACCGAAATGGGTCAAGGGATCAACACTGTGGCGGCTCAAGTTGCTGTTCACGAACTTGGAGTTGATGCTGCTCTGATCGATGTGATCGTTGATACAACTCGCGAACTCGGTTTCGGTCAGACAACTGGTTCGCGCGGCACGCTGATGGGAGCAGGTGCGGTCAAAGATGCATGCGATATCGCCCGTGCTGCAATCTTGGCAAAGGGCGTTGACC
>BJGF01000092.1 GCA_014190295.1 Actinomycetes bacterium
TTCGGCGCCCACATTGCGAGTTCACATAGTTTTTCGATCACGCCATCATCCAGAGCACGATCTTTATCAACCATCATGTCGGTGCGTCTCGACCGAACTAAGTCACGCAACTCTTCAAACTTCATAGTCACAAAACCTAGTGCAAAATGTGGGCGCGAACCCGCGGATGAAAAAGGCGAATAATTTTTGTGGCACGATTTAATTGGCGCTGTGTGCGATTGTTGCGTGCAGAAATTATTTCTCCAAGACTTTTTACCGCGGTTATTTTTTCATGACTGATTTTGGTGCTGTTATCTAGAGCGGTTGCAAGCCTCAGCAGAAGGTCGCCACGTTCATAGATCGCTGCTATGACTGCGAACTTGGATATCGCGTGTTCTGTGTTTGAAGCAGCAATTTTTTCTGGTGAGAGCATGAACAGAGCATCGGCAAAAGTTGACTGGCCAAGCCCGTTGAATTGATCTGGGGACCAACGGTAGATGTAAGTGAAATCGATGAATTCGAGACCAGCTTGGCGCAAGAAGTTGAAAATTTGGTCAAACAGGGGCTGTCCTAAATAGAGCTCACAGAACTCTACCTCGATGTCAATCGCGATTACAGAAGATAGCGATTTTGTAGCGCCCTTGAGGACATCAAGTTCGGCACCTTGGACATCAAGTTTGATTACGTCAAAGGATTTACCGATCTGGTTACTGACTTCATCAAGTGTCATGCACTCAATTTTGATTTTGTCGACGATGTCGTGGCGATCAGGATCTTGAAACAAATCATTAAATTTACGATTTGGGGTATAAATTGACGAGGCCATTGGTTTTCTGCAGAGATTTAGTGTGACTTCGCCGCTTGAGTGCCAAAGTGCTCGCTTGATTAGTGTTTGCGAATTGTACGGGGATTTAGATTCAGAATAAAGCAAGTTATCTGATGAGCGAAGATCAGGTTCTACTGCAAAGTAGTCAATATATTTTTGAAATGCCGTCCATCGGTCGTAGACACCGTTGGCGGCTCCGACATCGAGCAACGAGACATGTTCAGAGCCAGCTATTCTTTGAATTAGTCGTGTGACGTTTTTGTCAAAGTTAGCAGTTGCAATTTGTTTTATTTTATTTTTAAGCATGTCGCTATAAATTAAACTTCAGTTTTTGTGGAGAGCAGAGTTGAGGCCGCCCCATGAGCCTGTGCGTTGCGATGCTTCGACCGCACCAGATTGGCTATTGCGACGGAACAATAAGTTGTTCGCACCTGAGAGTTCGCGAGCCTTAACGATTGTCGCGTCGGGAAGTTTCACGAGCGTGCCACCAGTTACATAAAGACCGGCTTCAATAATGCAGTCATCGCCGAGACTTATGCCCAGCCCGCTGTTTGCGCCAAGCAGACAACGCTTGCCAACGCGAATTACTTCTTTGCCACCACCAGAAAGTGTGCCCATGATCGAAGCACCGCCACCGATGTCTGAGCCGTCGTCGACGACAACACCCGCAGAGATGCGACCCTCGACCATTGATGTGCCGAGTGTGCCGGCATTGAAGTTGCAGAAACCTTCATGCATCACTGTTGTGCCAGACGCAAGGTGAGCACCGAGTCGAACGCGAGATGCATCGGCGATGCGCACGCCAGTCGGCACTACGTAATCGGTCATGCGCGGAAACTTATCGACACCGTGAATTGTCAGATGTTCGCCATTGCGTCGCATATTGAACGTGACTTCGTCGATTACGTCAACAGGCACTGCACCGATTGATGTCCACGCAACATTTGATAGCAAACCGAAAATTCCATCTAGGTTCATCGAGTTAGGCAAAGCAAAGCGATGCGACATCAAATGCAATCTCAAATATGCATCCGTCGCATCACGCGGTGTCGTAGCAGTATCGATTGCGATATTTACGGGCACAAGCCCGACGCCACGACGTGGATCAGTATGTGCTTGCGGCAAAGACGCGAGGTGTTCTTCTGGTGCTTTATCGCCCCAACCAAGTCGTCTGAAGTAAACATCAAGAACCGAGTCGTTTGGCGCAACCGTGGCGACACCGACACCCCAAGCGCGCCGCGACTCACTCATGATTCAAAAACCTCTGGTCGCAAAGTTGGAAACAAGATCACATCTTTGATGCTGCTTGCGCCACTGAGAAGCATCACGAGTCGATCGATACCAATGCCAAGACCACCAGTTGGTGGGAGCCCGTATTCGAGAGCTCGCAAATAATCTTCGTCGATTGTCCCGGCTTCAAGATTGCCAGCAGCCTTCGATTTTGCTTCTTGCGCAAATCGTTCACGCTGTTCAATTGGGTCGTTAAGTTCGGTGAAGCCATTGGCAAGTTCATGTGTGCCAACGAACAACTCAAATCTTTCAGTCAAGAACGGATCTTCGCGATCGACACGCGCCAGTGGTGAAATTTCAACTGGATGTCCAGTGACGAAAGTCGGTTTCATCAATGTTGCTTCAGATTTCTCGGCAAATATTTCTTCGATGATCCGCCCAGAGCCCCAACGAGTCTCGGTGTGAATGCCATGCTTCTTGGCTATTGCACGCATGGCATCAACCGGCATTGAGGGATGTACTTTTTCGCCGACAGCCTCACTAGCAAGATCAATCATCCGCACACGACGCCACGGTTCAGCAAGATCAAATTCGGTGCCACGAATATCTACAAAAGTTGTGCCAAGCGCATCGCGAGCCGCATTGCGAATTAAAACTTCGGTCAGATCCATGACGTCAGTGTGATCGGCGAAAGCTTGGTACGACTCCATCATTGTGAACTCAGGGTTATGTCGTGTTGAGATTCCTTCGTTGCGAAACACTCGACCGATCTCAAAAACACGCTCCATGCCACCAACGATTAGTCGCTTTAAGTGCAACTCAAGGGCGATACGCAAGAACAACTGCATGTCGAGAGTGTTGTGATGAGTTACGAATGGGCGAGCGTGCGCCCCACCAGCCTCTATGTGCAGAACCGGGGTTTCGACTTCGGTGTATTCGCGCTCACTTAGGGTGCGACGGAAACTTGAAATGGTTGCATGACGCACTTCAAATACTCGGCGTGCTTCGTCGTTGACAATCAAGTCGGCGTAGCGCTGGCGATAACGAGTATCAATATCGGTTAGACCATGAAATTTATCAGGAAGTGGTCGAAGTGCTTTTGAAAGTAAATCAACCGAAGAAACCTTTACTGATAATTCGCCTTTGCGTGTCGTCATGATTAATCCGTGTGCACCAACCCAGTCACCGAGATCTAAATTATTGATCACATCAAATTGAACGTCACCCACGACTGATTTAGAAATAAATAGTTGAATGTCTGCACTGCGGTCACGGATCGTGACAAAAATCAGCTTTCCTTGATCTCGCTTAAGCATGATTCGCCCAGCGACTGAAACTATTTCGTCAGTTTCGTTTCCGGCTTCTAGTGGTGCAAATTTTTCGCGTAGCTCATTAAGCGTGTGAGTGCGATCAAAACGATATGGATAAGGGTTGACGCCAGCATCGCGTAAATCGTCAATTGCCGAAAGTCGTCGAGTTCGCTCGGCGTGAAACCCACTTTGATGATCAGTTGGTTCAATGTTCTCGTTGGTGTTATCTACTGTCACAAGGCTCGCTTCACTAAAAATTATGTAATTGCTATTGTAATTCGTCTAAGCCTGAAGGCTCAGACGAATAATGACGCGAATCTAGACCGTTATTCAATGACCAGCAACACGTCGCCCGAGCCAACCGTGTCGCCAGCCTTGCAGCTGATTTTTTTGACTGTGCCAGATTTGTCAGCTTGAATCTGGTTCTCCATCTTCATTGCTTCAAGCACTAAAACAGCATCACCAACAGATACCTGTTGGCCCACGGAAACGAGCAACTTGATTACTGTGCCTTGCATTGGTGCCGTGATTGTGCCACTTGCGCCTGCTGATTGGTTTGAGCCACGTGCCGCAGAGCGAGTTTTCGGTGCGGCGACTGAACCACTCCCGGCAGATGCTGGAACCCAGACTTTTACATCGAATCGTTTTCCATTTACTTCGACGACAGTATTTTTTTCGACGAGGCCATCTGGGTTGGTTTGTGTTTCGCCAGTCGTCGACAAGACTTTTGTTAAATCTAAAGTTTCTTCAACCCACTTTGTCGAATGTTTTGTCGCAGCAAAGTCTGGGTGACGCAAAATAGCTAAATCAGCGGGAATCGTCGTATGTAGACCTTCGATTTTTGTCTCCTCAAGTGCACGAATCGTGCGAGCAATTGCGGTCTGGCGATCTTTGCCCCAAATAATTAATTTACCGATCAGGTTGTCGTAATACTGGCTGACAGTGTCCCCAGATTCGTATCCACTGTCGAATCGCACGCCGAACCCATCTGGGGTTACGAGCTTTGTAATTGTTCCAGGGGATGGCAAGAACTTTCCGGCTGTCGGGTTTTCGGCGTTGATGCGCACCTCAATTGCGTGACCACGTCGCGCGGCCAGAACTTGCTTCTGTGTCATCGGCAATTTTTCGCCAGACGCGACACGAATCTGCCATTCGACAAGATCAATGCCGGTGATTAATTCGGTTACTGGGTGCTCGACTTGAAGGCGAGTGTTCATTTCTAAGAAAAAGAATTGTTCGTCTTGATAAATAAACTCGACAGTTCCTGCGTTGAAGTAGCCGACGGCCTTTGCCGCTTTGACTGCGGCTGCACCCATTTCTTCTTCAACGCCATCTGGCAGCGCTGGCGCAGGTGCTTCCTCAATAAGTTTTTGGTGGCGACGTTGAGCCGAGCAGTCGCGTGATGAAATCCAAACAACATTTCCATGTGTGTCGCCAACAAGTTGAATCTCAATATGCCGTGGCCAAGAAAGATATTTCTCGACATATATCTCGTCGCGTCCGAAGAATGCCTTGGATTCGCGTTGCGCAGACTCCATAGCTTCTTGAACGCTCTTGGCATCGTGCACAACTTTCATTCCGCGTCCGCCGCCACCGAACGCCGCTTTTATTGCAACTGGCCATCCGTGACTTTTGCCGAATTCTAAAATCTCGTCGGCGCTTTTAAGAAATTCTGTCGTACCCGGAACGATTGGCGCACCACCGCGTAATGCCGCTTTGCGAGAAGAAACTTTGTCTCCCATTTCGACGATCGCTGCTGGCGGGGGTCCAATAAATGCAACACCCATGTCGGTAATCGTTTTTGCGAAGTCTGCGTTCTCGCTGAAAAATCCGTAGCCAGGGTGCACCGCATCTGCGCCACTACGTTTGATCGCGTCAATAATTGCGTCGGTTTTTAGATAACTCTCGGCTGCGGTTTGTCCACCCAACGCAAATGCCTCGTCGGCAAGTCGCACATGTAAAGCGTTTCGATCAAGTTCGCTATAAACGGCGACGGTCGCAATACCCATTTCACGAGCGGTACGAATTACTCGAACGGCAATTTCGCCACGGTTGGCGATGAGGATTTTCTTTAGCACGGGTTACTATTCTCGCTGATGACAAGCACCGATAACAACTGCCCCGCAAATTGGAATGTGCGAAGGGTGCTAGAGACTGGGAGTACGAATACAGATTTATTTGCCGATGCCCTGATTGGGGCGTCAAGTCATAGTGCGCTGATGGCCGACAATCAGACTGCTGGTCGAGGTCGGTTAGATCGGACTTGGGAAGCAAAGCCCGGAACGAATCTGCTCGTTTCGCTTTTGTTTCGCAGCGAACCAGAGATGCTTAAATCTTGGCCACGGATAGTTGCGATTGCGGCAGTGCGCACTTGCGCAGAATTTATCTCACAAAATAAATCAAAAAGTCAATCACTCGAGCAAGTGAAATTAAAGTGGCCCAATGATCTGTTATTAGATGATCGCAAACTCGGGGGTATGTTGAGCGTCGGCGATCAACAGAAAAAATTTATAGTTGTCGGCATCGGCGTCAATATCGGTTGGGCCCCACCTGATGCAGCGAAACTATCGGATGTGGCTAATGAGAAGTGTCCACAACCTGTTGAGTTTTTGAACTCGATGTTGCAACAAATAACAAAACTCGAAGTCTTGAGTTCTGACGATCAGCATCAGCAATATGTAGAACTGCTGTTGACGCTGGGCAGACAAGTGCGAGTTGAGTTAACAAATGGCACCGTAGTAACAGGTCTAGCTAGTGAACTTGATCTTGATGGCCGATTGATAGTTATTGAAACTGATAGCCGATCCACACGTCACATAATCGACACAGGAGATGTAGTCCATCTTCGTAACGCCAATCACGACTAACTTTGACAAGGTATGACGCGAGCGAAAACTAAAAAATTTTACGATTTAAGACTTTTAACCGCACTTGGTTTATTTCTGATAGTTAGTGGTCTTGGCGCCACGCAGATTGTTTCAGCGACCAATGCCCAACTTGCCGGCGTTGAACGCGATGCCTCAGCAACTTTGGCGTTGTCTGTGCCTAGTGCAGGGTTCGAGAATTATTTGCTGGTTGGTTCAGATTCGCGTGAAGGTGTTGACGCAAATGATCCAGATTTCGCAACAATGGGTAGCGGCGACGAAGTTTCTGGACGTCGTAGCGACACCTTGATGATTTTTCATTACGACACTGCGACTGGTGCTGGCGCCTTGCTTTCGTTTCCAAGAG
>BJGF01000093.1 GCA_014190295.1 Actinomycetes bacterium
TTGAAGTTGACGAACCAAAACTCAAACTCGAACACATCTTGGCCGACATTTAAAGTGCGCTAGCGGGGCAAGCGCCACTCAACTAGAGGCGTGAGATTTTTGCCAGGCGCGAGCGAGTTGCGCGTAGTGACCATTTAACGCGAGCAGTTCGCTGTGTGTACCAAGTTCGGCGATTCGTGCTTCGGCAACTACGGCGATTCTGTCGGCACGTTGCACAGTAGACAGACGATGCGCAACAACGATAACGGTGCGACCATCCATTAAACGCTCGAGCGCGTGTTCAACTTCGGATTCGGTACCTGGGTCAAGATTCGACGTTGCTTCATCAAGAATCAAAACTGCAGGATCAACAAGTGCGGCCCGAGCAAGCGCAACTAATTGTCGCTCGCCTGCAGATAGCCGACTGCCGCGTTCGCGAACTTGAGTGTCAAGACCATCAGCGAACTGTGCAAAATGGTCTGTCGCACCAATCGCCGCGATCGCTGCTTCAATCTCGGCATCAGTTGCCGACGCACGGGCGACGCGCAAATTGTCGCGAATCGTGCCGTTAAACAGAAAGCCTTCTTGCGGCACGACAACAATGCGATTTCGAAGCGAATCCATCGTTGCTATTTTTAGATTCACTCCGCCAAATTCGACTGTGCCTGTTTGCGGATCATAAAGACGAGCCATCAACTTTGCCAGCGTTGATTTGCCTGCACCTGTCGGGCCGACCAATGCAAGTTTTTCGCCGATACCAACAGTTATTGAGACCTCATTTAGAGCAGGAACCTTTGAGCCTGCGTACGAAAATGAGATGTCATTTACTTTTAGTTCACCAGTTTTTGGCAGATCAATTGCAGAATGGTGCTCGTCAACTTCAGGTTTTGAGTCGAGAATCGCGAAAAGTTTATTCAGCGCGGCGCCAGCAGATTGCACCGTGTTATAGAGTTGCGAAAGTTGCTGAACCGGGTCGAACAAACTTGAAAGCAACAACACGAATGCAACAACCGTGCCGAGTGTGACTGTGCCACGATGAACGAACCAGCCGCCGATTCCGATCATTAACGCGCTGGCAAATACTCCAGAAAATTCAACAAGCGCAAAATACCAAGTCGAAATGCGAACACTTTTTTCATGACCTGCAAAAAGCAATCGGTTTGAAATTTTGAATTTACGGATTGCCTCTTGCTCTTGCGCGTAAGCCTGGATAACTCGAACCGTGGTGATGCCTTCTTGTAATGCCGAGAGATTGGCGCCAACACGCTCACGAACCACCAAATAAGCCTTGTTTGAATCCCGCTGAAACTTGAACGAGGCTAAAACCAAAATTGGCATAACGATTAGCGCAACAATTGTGAGTTGCCAACTCAGAACGAGCAATACGACGATCGCAAAAGTCAGCATCAACGCAGCCGACAAAAACTGCAACAGACCGAATTGCACGAGTTCTGACATTGACTCAATGTCCGCCGTCATTCGAGCCACTAAAACACCTGCTTTATTGCGATCAAAGAAAGCCATGGATTGTCGTTGCATTTGCCGAAATACAGCCAGACGCAAGACTCGCAAAAACGACTCGCCAGTTCGGTTGACGAGCAGAAACAGCAGTCGACCGAATGCATAAGTGAACGAAACTGCGATCAGATAAAAAACGACCGATTTGTTCAATTCGCCTACATTTTTTGCACGAATACCCGCGTCAATGCCATGGCGCACAATTACTGGTGCAGACAAAGTTGACGCAGTTGTGACCATGACGCAGGCAAATGCGAAATAAATCGTCTTTCTGAACGGGGCTGCCATTTTGAAAACACGGCCCATGATCGTGCGGGCCTGCGCACGACTGAGACGATCTTCGTCGCTTACTCCGCCAGCGTGCCACATGTTATTTCAATGCCATCTGTGATTGCGCTGTTTTGGCTGACTCCATGCTCGCCAAAACTTCGCGGTAGCGAGCATTGCTTGCAACTAATTCTTCGTGCTTTCCGATTGCTGCGATTGTCGAGTTGTCGATAAATACGACACGCTCGGCGAGAGCGATCGTGCCAGGTCTGTGCGCGATGACAATGGTTGTGCGACCACTCATCACGGTTCGCATCGCATCGCGAATTTCGCCTTCTTTGCTTGGGTCGACTGCACTTGTTGCATCGTCGAGAACAAGAACTCGCGGATCAGAAATAATCGCCCGTGCAATCGCAATACGCTGACGCTGGCCGCCTGAAAGCGAGAACCCGCGCTCACCGATAATCGTCTGGTAGCCGCTTGGCAATTGCAAAATAAAATCGTGTGCCCCGGCAAGTTTTGCGGCACGTTCAAGATCTGCATGAGCAGCATTTGGTTTAGCAAACGAAATATTACTTGCCACGGTGTCATTGAATAAAACTGTTTCTTCAAAGACGACCCCAATCTGCTGGCGCAAGTCACGCAATTTAAGTTTGCGAATATCTACCCCATCTAGAAAAATGTGGCCGCTATTTGTGTCGTAGAAACGCAACAACAACCTGGCAACCGTTGATTTGCCAGAACCAGTAGCGCCAACAATCGCAATAGATTCGCCAGCAGCAACTTCTAAATTGAAGTTTCGCAATACAGGTAGCGCCGAATCATAACCAAACTCAACATGATCAAACTTGATCGCGCCAAGTTTTGAAGTTGCTGAGTGCGGCAAAGTCTTGGCAACTTCTGGGTCGGTGATTTCTGATGTTGTTGAAAGCACTTCGTGAATTCGCACTAGGGCTGCCGCTGCTCGCTGACCAAGTGCCACAATCATGCCTATATTTCTTAGCGGCCAAACCAAAAGGGTGAGATAAACATTGAATGCAACCAAGTCACCAATCGAAAGTTGACCAGAGAGAACCCGATGACCGCCGAACCCAAGTACACCGACGGCACCGAGTGCTGGCAGAACATCAATTGCAGGCAAGAAGTTGCTGCGAATCTTGGCGGCTTTCATCGCCTCACCAAAAATATCGTTGGCTTCTTTCTCGAGTTTGTCGAATTGAACTTGCTCGGCGCCAAACCCCTTCACGACTCGCACTCCTGAGACCGATTCTTCGACAACATTGGCTAGTTGGGCCTGCTCAGCCTGCACCGCGATCGAAATCGGGTGAATTCGATTACTGAACCGTCGTGCAGAAAGATTGACGAACGGCAACGGCAACATTGCGACGATTGCCAATACTGGGTCAGTGACGAATAAAATTGTCGCTACGGCAAATAATTGAATGACATTCGACAACGTAATCGGAATCATCACGATGAACGCCTGAATCTGCATCAAGTCACTTGAAGCACGACTCATCAATTGCCCAGTTTGTGCTTTGTCGTGATAACCGATATTCAGTCCGAGAACGTGTGAAAACAGTCGTTCACGCAAAAGTGTTTCTGCCCATCGGCTTTCACGAAATGCGACATAGCGACGGAACCCTGAAAGTATTCCGGTTAGTACTCCCAAACAAGAGATGGTCACTGCCCATTTTAATAACGGTCCGTCTTTCTCGATGCCATCGTTGATTGCAAACTTCGTAATTTGAGGAATCGCTACTTTGAAAGCCGCCCAAGTAATGCCGATGATGCCACCAATTACTAGATTGCGTCGCTGATCACGCAATAACCCACGAAGAAGTTTCCAACCTTCGCTGCGTTGTGATTGTTCAAATTCGAGCCGTGCAGAGACCTCGGAGTCAGTTTCGCTTACCGACATAAATTAACTTGCGCTTGGTGCAAGAGCTTCGGCACAATCCCAAAAATTAACTTCTGGATCAAAAGCCACGATTGCAAGCGACGAAGTAGTGACACCATTGTCAAAATACCGTTTGATTGTTTCACGACATTTTGTGGCGCTGCCGTGCACAAACAATTGATCTACGACTTCGTTGGGTATGGCCGCAACTGCACCTTTGCGGTCGCCAGCCTTCCAGAGATCCCACATTGGCTGAAGCATTTCTGCGCGACCCAACCAACGATGAAATTCGGCATAGACCGGCACGGTCAGATAAGCGGCGATCAGGCGCTTCGCTGACTCGCGAACCAAGTCGGCGTTCTCGCTCGGGCAAACAAAAATTCGTGCAACGATCTCGCGCTCGCCAGGGCTCTGCGATTTTTTCGCCGAATCATTTACGACGCCCACAACTTTTGTAACATCGTCAGCCGACAACCAGTTGATGATTGCGCCGTCAGCTTCACGACCAGCAAGTTTTAACATGCCTTCTCGCAATGCGGCGACCAAAATTTGTGGCTTGACTTCTGGCTTGATGCCGAGGCGAAAACCATCAATGTTGAAAGTGTCGTATTGCTTTGTGATTTTTTCGCCAGTTAGTGCATCTTGCAAAAATCTCACGATGTCGCGCACTTTTTTGTATGGTTCAACAAACGGAATCGCATTCCAACGTTCAACAATTACGTTGCTCGACGAACCAATACCGATTGCGAATCTTCCTGGCGCAGCATCAGCAAGAGTTGCAACACTTTGTGCCATCAACGCCGGTGAGCGAGTGTAAGCCGGAACGATCGCCGTGCCGAGTCGCAACCGCGGCTCCCAAGCCGCGGCCATCGCCAGAGGTGTGAATGCGTCGGCGCCATCTGCTTCTGCCGACCAAATGTCGGTGTATCCGAGATCCGCAAGTTTTTTATAATTGTCGCGTTGTGCGTGCAAGTGCCCAGGCAACGGCACTGTCATTCCGGGTCGTTGTTGCATACGTTAAGTCTTCCACCTTCGTGCTTTGCAACTTTGACTGGCCGTTGCCATCAATGTGCCGTCTTCGGCAAACATATTGACTCGGCCGTGGCCAAAACCGCGATCGATTGCGTCTATATATATGTCGAGCAACACCCATTTGGTTGGCACAAGTTTGACAATGCGGATTGTGTTGTCGAGGCTGTTGCCACCCGCGGCAAGACCGAGTGCTTGCCCCACTGCCATCGGCACGAAGTCACCAAGAATGCCAAGTGCAGTTGCGTCAACATCTTCGATCATCGCAGGAATATGCGCCCACATCACGACGTTGCCATCGCTGAGTGAGCCATCAAGTTGCGACATGTTGCGACCCTTGACGACGCGTTGTTGAAGCGAGTCATGAATTGTGCCTGGCGAATCATGAATGTGTTGACGCTGTGGAACTTGTTCAGGCTCTGGCACCACTGGCATTTTTGCGAATTGACCAGATGCTTCGAAGTTGCGATCACCAAGTGCGCCGTTGACCGTGAGAATTTCGCGATCTCCAACGCGTGCGACTGCACGGCCTTGGGTTATTTGTGGGCCATTTACGACGAGCGTGACGTCGATCGTTACGAGTTCATCTGTTTTTGCGAACGATAAATATTGCGCAGTTGCCCAAACTAAGTTGCGTTGCGAAACCGATTCAAGTGCGCTGATGCAGGCGCCGAGGCCCGCGCCACCAAACAGAAACGAGCCGCCCGTAGAGATACGGATGTCAACTGGCATCTCAAACCTTGACGTCTCGCCCATACGATTTAATCCAAGAAAACTGCGACTATCCACTGTGCCACTCTAATAAGTTGCGGCCTGTCGCCGACTAGTTTTGCTGTATGACTAATACCCCATGGCTTGGCGACTCAGTCTCGCTTGTTGAAGCATTTCGCAATGGCGAGCGCTCACCGCTTGAAGAATTACGCGCAACATTTGACGCGATTTCGCGAAGCAAGCTGAACGCATTCTGCTTCTTAGATCAAGAAGCCGCCGAGCGTGATGCAAAAAATGCAGACATTTCTTTGCCGTTTGGCGGTGTGCCGTTTGGCGTGAAAGAACTCGATGGTGTTGCTGGATGGCCCGATACAGAAGCATGCATGGTTTTTAAAGATCGAATTTCGAAAACAACCGATACGCAAGTCAACCGAATTTGTCGCGTTGGTGGCGCAATAAAAGTTGGCCAGACAAACGCCAGCGAATTTGGTGGCGTTAATTTAACGCGGACAATTCTGCACGGCGCAACACATAATCCGTGGAAGCACGGTCACACACCGGGCGGATCTTCGGGTGGCTCGGCATCTGGCGTTGCCGGCGGGCTTGTTTCGATTGCGACTGGTGGCGACGGCGGCGGATCGATTCGAATTCCTGCTGGGTTCACTGGCTTGGTTGGATTAAAAGCGACTTTTGGTCGCATTCCGCGCGGACCGGGTGCATCAAATGGAAATTTAACAACTGTGATTGGATGCTTATCGCGAAGTGTGCGCGACACAGCACGATGGTTTGATGTCGCAAATGGTCATGAAGCGCACGACCCGCTAAGTCTGCCTCGCGTTTCGGGATGGGAAGCTGGACTTGGAACTATCCCGACGAAGGGTTTGCGTGCGGCTGTTGTGCCTAACTTCGGTGGCGGCGTTGTTTCGCCCGCAATGTGGGAAGCGATCGAGCGCGCTGCTGAAAATTTAATTGCCGTGGCTGGTCTAAAGCGGCTGGAGTTGATTGATGTTTCGTTGCCGCGACTTGGTGCTGCGTGGTCAATCACCGGATCTGTTGCGATAAGAACTGCGCTCAAAGATTATTGGCCTGAGTGCGCTGATCAACTGACACCTGAAATTCGGTAT
>BJGF01000094.1 GCA_014190295.1 Actinomycetes bacterium
AAACCAAGCCGTCGCTAAAACCAAAGACTCCGGCTCGCGCTGAACCACCAGCAAGTGCGCGATGATCAGGATGGCCTTCGTGCTCTGCAGTTTTTCTCGCCACGGCGTCAACGATAGTTCTGTCTCGGTCAACAACACACACTGAGATAGCCTGAAGACAGATGGCACAGACACCGCGCTACCGATTTGCGCCGTCACCAACGGGCTATTTTCACGTAGGTGGCGCACGAACTGCGCTTTACAACTGGATTCTTGCGCTACAGACCAACGGTGTGTTCGTTTTGCGCGTTGAAGACACTGACGATTCGCGAAATAATCCGCAGTGGACGCAGGGCATTCTTGACGCACTCGCATGGCTGGGCATCGACTCTTCAGATTCACACTTTGAAGGACCGTATTTTCAGTCTGCTAACGCCGCCTTGCATGTTGCAGCAGCAGAAAAACTCTTCGAACAGGGCAAGGCTTATTACTGCGATTTATCAACCGAAGATATTCAAAAACGGGCCAAAGAATCGGGCAAGCAAAACGAACGACAGGGCTATGACGGCTATTCGCGCGATCGTGGTCTTGGCCCTGGTGCTGGTCACGTGTTGCGATTTCGTGTGCCAGAGGGTTCGACAATTGTTCAAGATCAAGTTCGTGGTGAAGTTGTGTTCGATAATTCAACTATCGAAGACTTTGTATTGTTACGCAGCAACGGCTCACCAGTTTTTTTGATCGCCAATGTTGTTGACGACATAACGCAAGGCATTACTCATGTGGTGCGTGCAGAAGAGCATTTACCCAACGCACCAAAGCAGCAAATGATTTGGCGTGCGCTTGGCCACGAGCCCCCGAGTTGGGCTCACGTTCCGGTGTTGGTTAACGAACAGCGCAAGAAACTCTCGAAGCGTCGCGACAAAGTTGCAGTTGAGCAATATCGCCAAGAAGGCGTGCTTGCCGATGCTATGAAAAATTATCTGATGACACTTGGCTGGGCGCCAACTGGCGACACCGAGATCGTGCCGTTTCAAAAAATCGTTTCCGAGTTTTCACTCAGCAGTGTCAATCATTCGCCAGCATTTTTTGACATCATAAAGTTGCAATCGTTTAATGCTGACTACATTCGTGCGATGTCGTTGGGTGACTTCATTGCGGCATGTGAACCGTGGCTTCTTGGCGAGAAGGCGCCATGGCTCGCCGAAAAATTTGATGCAAAAGTCTTCGCCGAAATTGCGCCATTGGTTCAGACTCGCGTGCAGTTGTTGCAAGAAGTGCCGAGCATGGTTGATTTCTTGTTTTGTGATTTGCCGACGATTGATGACGTTTCGTATGCGAAAGCATTTTCTACCGATTGGGCAGTGCCGACACTTGTCGCTATTCGCGATGGCTTTAAAACTTGTGAATGGAAAGCCGAATCGCTAAAGGGAGTTGTCGACAAAGTCGGTGAACAGAACTCTTTGAAACTCGGCAAACTTCAAGCACCATTGCGGGTGGCTGTGACAGGGCGCAGTGTTGGTCCACCATTATTTGAACCGATTGAAGTGCTTGGCCGCGAAGTAACGCTCAAACGTATTGATGCTGTATTAGTCAAAAAAGTTTCGTAGCGGCTGGTTCGATTATGCGTCTTCGCCGAGTTGCTAAAGCACTCGGTTTAGTTCTGATAATTAGTGGTCTGTACTATTCGATTTCGCTGTTTCAAGTTTGGAATGTTGGTCGTAGTGATGAGCAACGACCTGTAGACGCAATCGTCGTGCTGGGTGCTGCACAATACGACGGGCGACCATCGCCGCAGTTGCAGGCCCGACTTGATCACGCTTTCGAATTATGGAACCTAAACATGGCGTCGTACATCGTGGTTACTGGCGGCAACCAAATCGGCGACAGGTTTACTGAAGCGCAGGCAAGCAGAAAGTTTTTTGAGTCAATGGGTGTAAGTAGCGATTTAATTTTTGAAGAAAACTCTGGCAAGACGACATACGAATCGTTGCTCGCAGTTTCACAAATTGCGTCTGAGCGAAAGATCTCACGTGTGTTGATTGTCAGCGATCCATTTCACGAGTTGCGTGCAAAGTTGATCGCCCAAGAAGTTGGGCTCATCGCATTCGCATCGCCAACGCGATCTAGTGTTATTCATGGAGGAGCAGCTTTTCGACGCAACCTGCAAGAGGCTGTAGGTGTCGCCGTTGGTCGCATAGTTGGTTTTCAACGCGTTGATTCGTGGACTAATTAATTAGATAATTGCGATATCGTAAAACCGTCACTCTGGGGAGTGGTGTAACTGGCAACACAGCAGATTCTGGTTCTGTTATTCAGGGTTCGATTCCTTGCTCCCCAACGTCGCAGCACTTCGTGCTGCTCTGCTAAAGCTCCGCAAATCCGCAGCGCGAAGCGCTGAGGATTTGCTTTGCTTCGCGTCACAATGCTGCGCGTTGTTCTGCTTCGCTTTACGTAGCCGTAGCGCTATGTCAACACAGATAGCGTTAGAGACCTACTAGGCCCCATCGTCTAGTGGACTAGGACACCACCCTCTCAAGGTGGCGGCACGGGTTCGAATCCCGTTGGGGCTGCAAATGAAAGCGGTTTTCTTAATCACTAGTTTGCTGGTTGTTGCCGCCTGTGGTGGCTCAAGCGAACTAGTCAGCCAAAAGCCGACAGGGGTCGCAGAGATTATTTCTGCTGTTGTTTGTGAATCAACACCAACGACTACGCAATCTGCATTTCAGTCTGTAACAAAAGAATCTTGGCAGTGCAATCGTGACGAGAAAACAATCAAACTTGATGTTTATTCAAGTGAAGCCGAAAAAAATAAAGCAAGCAACGACGCACTGTCGATGCTTGGCACAACTGGTGGCGCACAAACATGGGCAGATACACCGATCTTGTGTGGCGATACGTGGACAATGGGTGTTGCAGATCTCAAAACTCGCGATGCGCTAATCGCTTTGATTAATTCTGCGGATATTTCTGCTTCGACTTGTTAGTTATCTACAAATAGCGGTGTCGCCGACACTGACACTGCCAGGTTGCGTGACTAAGCAATAGACACGACTCACCGCACCGAGTTCGTGTGACAA
Source organism: Actinomycetes bacterium (assembly GCA_014190295.1). Classification (GTDB taxonomy): domain Bacteria; phylum Actinomycetota; class Acidimicrobiia; order Acidimicrobiales; family Ilumatobacteraceae; genus BACL27. The sequence continues at coordinate 3,057 of BJGF01000094.1, forward strand.
GCGTTGGTAATCGCCGTCGCTGAACCAGCGTGCATTTTTCTTGCACGGAATCGCGTAGCCGGTTATTTGTGCTCGCACCGAGCCGAACTCGAGTGTCGCGCCTGGACGCACCTTTGACCAGTCAATTTGGCTGATCGTAATGTTTTCTCCTGCACTGCCACGTGCGATGGGGTGACCTGCACTGGCGTGTTGATTAATCACTTCGTCGCTCCAGATGCAAAGTGCTTGCCATGGGCGACCATGATGCGTGCGAGCCATTTGGCGATCGCCATCTAGACCCTCGTAGTTGACGACGCCATGGCTGATAGAAGTTTTCGGCACGCTGTTTGCCGAAATTTGAATTCCAACAACTTTGCCGATGCTTTGTGTTGAAAGATTTTGCGCATCTGACTTGTGAATTTTGGCGAATGTCGGCCATAAGTTGATTAACCATTTTGATAATACTTCTGGATCAATCTCGTCTATTTTTGCTGCAGCGGATTCGCCAAGCGCTTTGAGTTTTTCGTCAATTTGTGTCTCTGGATTGCGCTCATTAATCAGTGATTCGAGTTGCTGGGCCAGTTCTTCGCCGACAGATTTGACGCAATGCGGGTCACGCTTGACGTCATGAAGGTGATGTTGCCAAAGTGAACCCATACTCAGCAGAGTGCGGTGCGCATCAGTGCCCGAATATTTATGATTGCCAGCGATAACTGCGGGTCGAGCCATGGTCAGAGTTTATTCAGGATGTCTAGAAGCAGTTTTAGTTTTTCATAGTCTTCAACGTCGTTGTAGACATGAGCAGAGAGCCGAACATAAGTTGAGTCACCAGGACAAACAACAACAGTTTCAACTTTTAGTTCTTGACTAATTTTGAGTACTAGTTTGTCGGCCTCAAGCTTCGTCAATTGATTTTTAACCGGCATGCGCACAAGACGCATCCACGGGCAGAACATGTCTATTGGCACATCAGTCTCGGTGCCCCAGTGAGCGTGAAGCATCTTGGCGACATCATCAATTAGTTGTCTATTGTGTGTGTCACGCTCGACAGAATCAATCGACTCATGAAACTTTATTGCGTGCGGTGTGGTGAGGTAACTCGAATAATCGTCGGTGCCTTGCGACTCAAACGATTTCGGAAACCCATTTTCGAATCCCCAAGATGGGGCGAGTGGTGCCATTTGATTTGCAATCGTTGAGTTCTTGCAAACTAAACCAGCAGATGCGCGCGGAGCGCATATCCATTTATGAAAGTTGCCAACCCACACATCAAAATCAGGTGGTAGCACGGGTGAGATCATGCCGGCTGCGTGCGCACCGTCAATTACAACGCGCGCTTGTGGTGCAACACGGCGAATTGTGCGAACGATTTGCTCGAGTGGCAACAACAACGCCGTCTCGGACGTGATTTGATCCAGTATGACAACACTCGTGTCAGAAGTCAGTGCTGCAAACACACTGTCGGCAATATCTTCAGCGTTCTGTACTCCGGATGTGAAGTCGATTTCAGCGATACGCAAAATGCTTTGCGTTCGGCGGGCAATTTCGGCGAGGCCGTTGAGTACGCCACCGTATCCGAGACTTGTTGACACAATCTCCGATCGTGGTTTTGTAACTAGCGCACTCACGGCAGTAATTACACCTTGAGAAGCGTTTGGCACGAAAGCAAATAGATCTGGCGAGACACCAAGCCAAGATGCGACGAAGGTTTTAGCCTCTGCATGAAGTTTGGGCAGTGTCGTGCGAAAAAAAAGATTTGGATTGTTCTCTTCGAGTTGTTGAATTTCGCGCTGGGCCGCAGCAACGATTTTCGGCACAGCGCCGAATGACCCGTGATTTAAATATGCTATTTGTGGATCAAGGCTCCACATCTCAGAATATTTATTCACGCCCAAGACGCTAACCGCTGGCGATTTATCTGCACAGTTATTTGGCGATGAAGTCGCCGAGCACTTTTGTCGTGCGATTGAGTGACTCTTGAAGTTCGGCACGAGTCGAACCTGCGATGTCGTTGTTTTTCAGGTCATCAAGCACCGAGCGAATTTGCCAACCCGAAATGCGATCAACCCAAGTCGGTATCACAACTGGTTGATCGACGATGACTTTGCCGTCAGGTTGCAGTGTGATTTTTGTTGTGACAATCGCACCGTCTTGTGTGCTGGCGGGCCATGGTGGATCTTTTGGCACTGTGGGCATATTGGATAAAAAATTTCCGAGTCCATAGATAACCCAGGTGTTGTTGACTTTTGTGATTGGCTGCAACACATGGGCATGACTGCCAATAATCAGATTAACTTCGCCAGATTTTGTGATTTCATCGGCAATCTTTTGTTGATATGAACTTGGAGCCGTCTCGCGTTCGTTTCCCCAGTGCATGCTGACGAGCACAACTTGCGCGCCAAGTTCGCGGGCTCGATGTGCGTCACGCACGATGCGATCTGAATTAATCAGTGCTGAACGCCAAGTTTCGCCGTTGGCAGCAGCCAATCCGTTGTAACTAAATGTGTATGACATGTGCGCAACTTCGATGCCGTTCACCCCAAAAACATTTGGTTCAATCTCAATTGGAGTGCGGGCCATTCCGGCGTGTGAGATACCGACACGGTCAAGAGCATCCAGAGTCGTGTCAATGCCGCGTGCGCCACGATCCATTGCATGATTGCTGGCGGTGCTACAACGGTCGTAACCGGCGTTTGCGAGCGCGTCGGTGATTTCGATTGGTACACCAAAGAATGGATATGTAGATAGTTCTTCGTCTGGTGGGGCGATTGGTGTTTCAAGATGGCATATCGCCAGATCGACACTCGAAAGAATCGGCTTGACTAACGCAAACATCGGGCGAAAGTCGTAGCCGGTTGTGTCGCCATTAGCCGCGGCATTGCGCTGCGCACCGCGCCATAACGGGCTGTGTGGCAATGTGTCGCCACTGACTGCAATCGTGAAAGAAAAATCTCTTTGCCCAGTAGTAGTAGAAGTAGTAGTAGTAGTAGACGTAGTAGTAACCGCGGTGCTCGTTACGACAGTTTGGATAGTCGTGCTTACTGAATCAGAGCTGACCGAACTAGATGAACCCGATGTGCACGAGCCCAATGCAAAAATTGCAACGCAAAATTTAATTGACCGCTGCAAAATCTGTTTGTTTCTAGACGCAGGTTGAGGTTTGTGATTTATGCTTGCGGGCCGCGTATAAGTTTTCCGGGCAACTCGCCAGTGAACTCGTCGTTGTCGACTGTTTGCACGCCATTGACCAGCGTCGCGCGGTATCCATGTGCAGTTTGCACGAGACGACGACCGTTTGCA
>BJGF01000095.1 GCA_014190295.1 Actinomycetes bacterium
GCCGAAATTGTCGTTCCGGGGCGGGCGCTAAGCGAACTTGAGCGTTTAATCGGCGGCGCTGAAACCATGACTATGGCACTTGGCGAAAACCGCGCAACGTTTGAAGTCGGGGGGTCAACTCTGACCACAACGCTATTGAATGTTGAATTTCCGAAATATAAGCAATTAATTTCTGCGCATTATCCAAACAAAATAACAACAGCAAGAGAACCGTTGTTAGAGGCCGTGCGTCGCTCGCGAATTCTTGCCCGCGAGACAACTCCGGTGCGCCTAGAAATGTTGTCGACATCGATTCGACTTTCTGTTATCACCCAAGATCTCGGTCAAGTAGTTGAAGAACTTGACGCCAAATTAGATGGCAGCGAAATTACTGTCGGGTTTAACTCGCAATATTTAATGGATGGCATTGATGCGATCAAGGGCGATGAAATAACCATTGAATCAACTGACCCGGTCAAACCTGCGGTGTTGCGTGGTGTTGGTGACAAGAATTATTTATATCTCGTGATGCCACAACGACTTACAACATAATTAGTTCAAAAATAAAGACCGCAACACACCTTGCATAGCGTCAAACCGACGTGATTCTTCAACACATCGAACTCAGCGACTTTCGTAACTATACGAACGCCAAAGTCGACTTTGATACCGGCGTAACTGCAATCATCGGCTCAAACGGGCAAGGCAAAACAAATCTCACCGAAGCGCTTGCATATCTGTCGACAATGAAAAGTTTTCGCGGTGTGCCGACCGAGGCAATGATTCGAACATCTACCCACACGGCATTTGTGCGAGCCAAGGTGCGACACGACGACGGTCGCGAAATTTCAATTGAGGCCAAACTGACAACCCAGGGGCGCAACCAAGTCTTGGTAAACGGTACAAAACTTCCCAAAACCCGTGATTTATTGGGCATGGTGCGAACAACCGTGTTCTCGCCCGATGACCTTGACCTGGTCAAAGGTGGGCCACATTTACGTCGTGACTTCATGGACGACTCGCTAGTTGCATTCGCTGTTAAATACGACGCGTTGCGACTTGATGTTGATCGTGTCGTGCGCCAACGAAATGCAGTGCTCAAACAATCTGGTGGGCGAGTCAACAACGCAGTGAGTTCGATGTTGGATTTATGGGACGAAAAACTTGTCACGATGGGCACGCAACTTGGTGAAGCCAGAAAAAATCTCGTCGCACAACTGACACCTTTTATTACGCATGCTTATGAAGAACTTGCACAACGCTCGTGCAACGTTGTCGTTGATTATTCGCCGACATGGTTAGAGACTGGTTTAGAAACTGCACTGCAACAATCTCGCAGCGAAGATCTTCGGCGGTTAGTTACAACAGTTGGTCCACATCGCGACGACATCGAACTCGAGATAAATGGCCTTGCAGCAAGAACGCACGCGTCACAGGGCGAGCAACGAACACTGGCGCTTGCATTGCGCCTTGCCTTGCACCGATTTATTAGTCAAAGTGTTGGCGAAATACCGATTTTGGTGTTGGATGATGTCCTTTCAGAACTTGACCCAGACCGTGCCAAAGCCCTGTTAAACCACTTTCCTGTCGGGCAGGTGTTGATTACTACGGCGTCCGAATTGCCGATGGATGCACACATTGGCCGTCGTGTTCAAATTCGTGCCGGCACGATTCTCGAGTCATTATGAGTTCAGATTCAATCGACGAAAGTGAAAATAGCGGTGAACATCAATCAGATCACGAACAAAATGGCCTGACATCTTTAAGTGATGAAGTCAATCGTTTATTACAGAGACTTGGGTCACCCAATATCGACACAGTGTCCGGAGTCTTTGGTTTATGGAAAGAACTTGTCGGTGAACAGGTCGCACAACATGTATCACCCGTCAAACTAGACCGAGGGCGACTGTTGATCGAGGTTGACGACCCTGCCTGGTCCACACATATGAAGTTTCTTGAACGTGATATTTGCACAACTTTGAGTCGCTTCACTGGGACCACAATTAGTGGGATAGATGTGAGAGTGAAATCAGGTCGGGCGAACAGTTAGAGAGTAGAATAATTGTGCCTGTTCAGGGGTATTTATAAAACTTAAATCGGCCTAAAAATCACTCAAAAATTCAGTTGTAAGTCGCTCAAAAAGGTGTTGAAAAATGGCAGTAACGAAAGCTAAAACTACGACAGATACTGCTTCTGCAAAGACTGGTGCCGCTTCTTATGCGGCCAAAGATATTCAAGTTCTTGAAGGACTTGACCCAGTTCGAAAACGACCCGGAATGTACATCGGTTCGACCGGATTAAACGGATTACATCACTTAATTTGGGAAGTTGTTGACAACTCTGTTGACGAAGCAATGGCTGGATATTGCACACGAATCACGGTCACATTGCAAGAAGATGGTTCGTGTTCTGTACACGACAACGGCCGCGGAATCCCTGTTGATCCTTATCCTTCTGGTCCACACAAAGGCAAAAGTGCGCTCGAAGTTGTGCTCACGGTTTTGCACGCCGGTGGAAAGTTTGGTGGTGACGGTTACAAAGTTTCTGGTGGGTTACATGGTGTTGGTGTCAGTGTCGTCAACGCATTATCGAAACGTCTTGTCGCAGAAATTGATCGCGATGGCACAAGATTTCGTCAAGAGTTCATTGACGGTGGAAAACCAAAATCAAAAATTCAAAAACAAGGGGCATCACCAGCAAAAACCGCGACGGGCACGACAATTAGTTTCTGGCCAGACCCAGAAGTATTTTCTTCTGAAGGCATCGAGTTTGTGGCGCGAACCGTCGTTGAGCGAATGCAAACAATCGCATTTCTTAATCGCAACCTAGAAGTGATCTTCGAAGATAAACGTCCCGACAAAAAAGACAAGATTACATACCAATACAAAGGTGGAATCGTTGATTTTGTCAAACACCTGAATGTTTCCCGTGAGGCTTTATTCAACAAAGTCGCACAATATGAAGCCAGCGAAGACGACCAAACTTTAGAGATTGCAATGCAATGGAACACCGGCTATTACGAGGGTATTTACGGCTATGCGAACGGCATTTCGACCGTTGAGGGCGGCATGCATGTTGAAGGTTTCAAGACCGCACTTACGTCGGTAGTCAACAAATACGCCAGGTCAACAAATATTCTCAAAGAAAAAGATGAGAACCTTCTTGGTGAAGATATTCGTGAAGGCATCACCGCGATCATCACGGTCAAGTTGCGTGAGCCGCAATTCGAAGGACAAACAAAAGCAAAACTTGGCAACGTTTCGATTCGCTCATTTGTGCAAAAAGAAACCAACACGAAACTCGAAGAGTGGATGCTCGAGAACCCGACCGAAGCAAATCGAATTGTCAAAAAAGCGGTCGCCGCAGCTCAGGCACGTATTGCTGCAAAAAATGCACGCAACGCAGTGCGCAGAAAAACCGCGCTGTCCGGCGCAGGAATGCCCGACAAACTTAAAGATTGTCAGAGCGGCAATCCTGCCGAGAGCGAACTATTTATAGTTGAAGGTGATTCTGCTGGTGGCACCGCTGTCGACGCACGAGATCCACAAACGCAAGCAATCTTGCCGATCCGCGGAAAGATTCTCAATGTTGAACGTGCTCGTCTCGACAAAATGTTGAAAAACACCGAAGTACAAGCGCTAATCACGGCGATTGGTGGTGGCGTCGGCAACGACGAATTCGCGGCAGACAAAGCCCGTTATCACAAGGTGATTATTTTGGCGGACGCGGATGTCGATGGCAGTCACATTCGAACACTGCTCCTAACTTTTTTCTATCGTCAGATGCGCCCGATGGTTGAGAGTGGTTTTATTTATATTGCCCAGCCACCGTTGTTCTCGACCGAAGTCGGCAAAGAAAAGACCTACCTAAAAGACGAATCGGCCAAAGAGCGTTTCCTTGCAGCGAACCCAAATCACAAGAAAGAGTTTCAGCGCTTAAAAGGTCTAGGCGAAATGGATTGGCAAGAACTACGCAGTACAACAATGGATTCCGGCACAAGAACCCTGTTGCAGGTCAATGTCGAAGAAGCTGCCGAAGCAGAAAATGTTATGAGCGTGTTGATGGGCGACGATGTTGAAAGCCGTAAAGCCTTTATCCAAAAAAATGCCCGCGATGTCCGCAACCTTGACTTTTAATGAATATTAAATAAGACCAAATAGGACGACATAAATATGGCCGCAAAAAAACCAGCTAAAAAACCAGTTAACAAACTCGGCAAAAAGTCACTGCCGACCGCAAAAAACTCTGGCGCATCGCAACTTCCGTTAGCACCAACCGAAAGTGTGCAACCAGTGCAATTGCAAGACGAGATGGAGCGTTCGTTTTTAGATTACGCAATGTCGGTAATCATGTCTCGCGCTTTGCCAGATGTGCGCGATGGGCTCAAGCCAGTCCACCGTCGAATTATTTGGGACATGCACCAACAAGGTTTTCGTCCAGATCGGCCTTTCGTCAAGTGTGCACGTGTCACTGGCGACACGATGGCTCGATATCACCCGCACGGTGACGGGGCAATTTACGACGCACTCGTGCGCATGGCTCAACCGTTTTCGCTGCGACATCCATTGATTGATTTTCACGGCAACTATGGTTCTCCAGACTTTGGCCCGGCTGCGAGTCGTTATACAGAATCACGGTTACATCCACTTGCGATGCAATTGCTTGCTGACATCGACGAAGACACGGTTGATTTAATTGCCAATTACGACGGCACGGCAGAAGAACCATCGGTTTTACCGGCGCGGTTTCCAAACTTGCTTGTCAACGGTTCGCAAGGCATCGCAGTCGGTATGGCCACGAGTATTCCGCCACACAATCTTGGTGAAGTTGTAGATGCAACGTTGCACCTTATCGACAACCCCGAGTCATCAATTGCCGACTTGATGAAATTTGTCAAAGGACCAGACTTTCCGACAGGTGGTTTAATTCTGGGTCGCAGTGGCATCAACGATGCATACAAAACTGGTCGTGGCAGCATCAAAATGCGCGCCAAAGTTGCGATTGAAGAAGGTCAACGCAATCAGATGCGCATCGTTGTTACCGAGTTGCCATATCAAGCAAGTTGCTCGGCGATTGCCGCACGAATTCAAGAACTCGTTGACGGCGGAGACCTCGACGGCATTGCTGATGTGAACGACAACTCATCAGGTGGCGAAACAAATTTGATCATCACACTCAAGCGTGATGCAAATTCAAATGTTGTAATGAACAATTTGTTCAAATTGACAACTTTACAAACGAGCTTTCCGGTGAACATGGTTGCCCTTGTTGATGGCGTGCCGCGCACGATCAATCTGCGAGATGCATTGCAAGGTTATGTACGTCACCAAATTGACGTAATTACGCGACGCAGCAAATATCGTCTGGCCAAAGCGCAAGACCGTGGTCATATTCTTGAAGGTCGTCTCAAAGCACTCAACGTAATTGATGCCGTCATCAAAGTAATTCGCGGCAGCGAAGACGCAAACGCAGCCAAGGCATCTTTGATGGGCAAGCAGTTTGAGTTCAGTGAACGTCAAGCAATCGATATTTTAGATATGCAATTGCGACAACTAACGCGATTGTCACGAATCGATCTTGAAACAGAACAAAAAGATGTTCAGGCTCGAATCAAAGAATTGAAATCAATCTTGGCCGACGACAAGAAGTTGCGCGCCGTAATTTCTAAAGAACTCAGTGCTGTTCGTGAAACATTCGCCACCGATCGTGTCTGCAAAATCACGGCAGATGTCGGTGAAATGAGCGTCGAAGATCTTGTAGAAGACAAAGAACTTGTAGTCGTAATGACACATGCTCAATACATCAAATCAGTCACGGCAGATTCGTTCAGGTCACAAGGTCGGGGCGGTCGTGGCGTATCCGGGGCCAAAATGAAAGACGCCGATATCGTGCGCAACGTTATTTTTACGACCGCTCACGCTTATCTGTTGTTCTTTTCTAACCGCGGTCGCGTGTATCGGTTACGAGCGCTAGATATTCCTGAGCGCGAACGCACGGCCAAAGGTATGCCGATTGTTAACTTGCTTCCGTTGCAGGCCGGCGAAACAATCCAGGCAATTATTGATACGCGTGAGTTTCCAGGTACGAGATTTTTATTCTTCGTTTCAAAACAAGGTCAAGTCAAAAAAACCGCTTTCAACGAATATGACTCGTCACGTCGTGACGGTTTAATCGCCTTGAAGTTGCGACCAAAAGACGAACTCGTAAGAGTGATCGAAACAAGTGGATCAGACGACGTATTTATCGTCAGCGGTGGCGGTCAAACGATTCGTTTCTCAGAAAAGCAAGTTCGTCCGATGGGTCGTTCTGCAGCAGGCGTTCGCGGCATG
>BJGF01000096.1 GCA_014190295.1 Actinomycetes bacterium
TGAACCTCACCTCTTGTAGGGCTGTCAGGACGATCATCATAAAGAACGAACTTTATTAGCCCAAATGGAACTGCATAGTTAAGAATCATTTTGTCGTGTAAATGCCAAGCTTTAACTACATCCGGGAATATACAAGAGAAATAAATTTCACCAAATTCTTCAAAATGCTTATCTGTATTTTTGAGCATGTGCATTACTTTTCCACGTTCATCAGCGATCTGTAGCAAAGGTGTAATAATCACTCCATCAATCATTTTTTGTTCTCCGTATATTTAGTGATTTGAGATTCAGATATTTCACGCACTGATTCGCCTTTATTTGCATCCCTATACCAAGAAACAGTATTCGACATTGTTTGCATGAAGTCCCATCTTGGATGCCAATTCATTTCTTTTCTGGCTTTATCGCAGTTCAAATGCAAAAGACCTGCTTCATGCATTTGGGTCTTATCAGAAACAATTTCAATCTCACCTGATCCCCAAATATTGACGGCTTGTTTTGCGACATCATGAACGCTGTGTGCATCTGTCTCATTGGGCCCAAAGTTCCATGCGCCGTTAAATAATTTGGGAGATTCGAGCAAGAAGTGAGCGAGTTGGATATAGCCCGAGAGTGGCTCAAGAACGTGTTGCCATGGGCGCGTGGCGTTTGGATAACGCAATGTGATCGGTTTGTTTGTCGAGAGAGCACGAATGCAATCTGGGATTATTCGATCCTCAGCCCAATCGCCACCGCCAATTACATTTCCAGCACGAACTGTAGCGGCTCCAAAATTTTCTCTTTTTGATAAAAACGAATCAAAAGACGAAGAAAAAACTAGTTCAGCGGCAGCCTTCGACGCACTGTAGGGGTCTCGGCCACCAAGTTCATCAGTTTCGCGGTAACCATTACGCACCTCTTTATTTTTATAGCACTTGTCGGAAGTAACAAATATTAATGATCGAATTGAATCGGTGACTTTGACGGCATCCATCAGGTTCACTGCGCCGCCAATGTTCGTATCGTATGTTGTTTTCGGATCCAAATATGAACGTCGGACTAGTGCTTGTGCTGCAAGGTGAAATACGATCTCTGGCTGTGAGTGACGAAAAAAATTATTGAGACTGACCGAATCTCGGATATCGCCATCTTGATGTTTAATTAGTTCAGTCAGACCAAGTTGGTTGAAGTGACTTTGCTCAGATTCTGGGGCGAGTGCATAACCAAAAACTTCTGCACCCGCAAGATGTAGCCACAGCGAAAGCCAGGAACCTTTGAATCCTGTGTCACCAGTGACAAGAATTCGCTTACCTTTAAGACCGGCGACCGCCTCTATGAGCGAACCCATGGTGCCTTTCCATTTTTTAACATTTGATTTAGCAATTCCCAGTCACGGTATGTATCCATACATTGCCAAAATTCATCATGTGGATACATTGTCATCTGTGAATCGTGCACGATCGCTTGAATCGGTTCTTTTTCAAACACAAGATCGTCGTTTGGTCCAAGATATTCAAAAACTTTAGGTTCACAAACAAAAAACCCACCAGAAATTCGTCCACCAGAAGCCTGTGGTTTTTCGTTGAAGCCGGTGACACTATTTGAATCATCAACCTGTAGTTCGCCAAATCGACTAGGGGGGCGAACGCCAGTAACAGTTAATAGTTTTTTCTGACTTTGATGATGCTTGACGAGTTCATTTAAATTGACGTCACTTAAACCGTCACCGTAACTAAGCATAAATGTCTCATTTCCAATAAGTCTTTGAACTTTGCGTAGGCGTGCACCGGTCATTGCATCAAGCCCAGTATCAACCAAAGTCACCAAGCAGTCTTTGCCGTTAATCAACCCAGCGTATTCATAGCTTGTTAATTCATTGGTTTCTGACTTAATTAGTTTTAATTCTCCGTCTTGATTTCGAAAAAAATCAACTACTGTTTCAGATTTGTAGCCTAAGCACAGGACAAAATTACAAAAATCAAAACTTGCGTAGTAACCAAGTAGGTGCCAGAGAATCGGCATCGCACCGACTTTGATTAAAGGCTTCGGAATGTCGTCGGCAACATCGCGAATTCGGGTACCAAACCCGCCACAAAGTAGGACTGTTTTCATTGCACCGCCGCACGATCTACGACGATCGTTGTTGGATCAAAAATCTGTACTGGCGACATCAAATCTCGTTCTATTTTTTTGAACGCTTTATTTTTTGAACCACCAGTCGTGACCAAAATTCGATTTGTTGTATTGCGTAGAACTCTCATCCCGAGGGTAATTCTCTGACTTGGCGGGTTTGGCGAGTCATTTATTAGTAAACAAGTTTCATCTGAGTAGAGCAAACTATTGCCTGGCGTAAGGCTTGCAATGTGGCCGTCATCACCCATTCCTAATAAACAAAAATCAAACATATTGATTGCCCCAATTCTACTTGCATATGTTGCGACTGCTTCTTGAGGCTGTATCTCGGCTTGTGGGCTGGTTATAACACCAAAGTTTTTTCCAAGAGTATTTTCAAGCACTCGGTTAATTTGTAGTTCGTTTCGTAGGTTGCTGTTGTGGTCGACACATCGTTCGTCAGCAAGAAACCAATTTACAAGTTGCCAATTGAGTGTTGTTGGTGAGAGATGGCTCAAACTTTTAGTGATTGAGTTTCCGGCTGCAACAATCACATTGCAAGTGCTGCGCTGGGTGAGAGCGTGTTTGACGATTGCTGTGATTATTTGGGCAGTATGTTCAAAAACTTCGCCTTCAGTAGCAAATATTTTGAATCTTGAATCGGTGCTTGAGAAGTTCTGCGGGTTGGGCACTTTCTAATTATAGTTTGATTGAGTCTGTCCTGCTTTGGTCTCAAGCAACTGATGCCAGCGACTTAGATTTAAATCAAGATTGAACAACACATTTGGTGAGATGTGTGGTGTTGATGTGCCCATGTTGTTGAGCGCATCGTTGAGTTCTTGTGTGGTGCGAACAAATTTGACTTCAGAGTTTCCGCGAAGTGGGCTGAGATTGAATGATTCAGGGTCTAGACATTGGATTACCGGCACCCCAGCGCACACCCCATCAATAACAGCAGAAGTTATAGCGCTGCAATAAAGAACATCACAAAGTTCGAAATAAGTCGAGAGATCAGATTTGCCCGAAACTATTTCAATATCAGAGTGCAAGTTTTTGAATGCCTGGCTCCAGTGGGGTTTAAGCAGGACTCGATACTTGTTTGGGTCTTTGATCAGCAACTCGTTGAGTAGTTCCATTTGTGCCTTTGTTGCGCTTTCTAAAAAGTCAGTGGCAACAAGAATTGTTTTATGAGAGTCTGATTTCTTGTTTACTTTGTGTTCTGCCAGGTGCAGATACATCAAGGCCTCAACCTCAGAAATTTCAGACTCTGGATAGTTCGCTTCGACTAATGAATTTTTTGCCAGAGGACCATTGACTGCAACCTTGTCGGGTCGGGGCATTAAGTTCTTTTGATTTCGTAAAAATCTTCGCGGGTCAGACATCTGGCGAAGATCCCAGAAGCGAACAGTCGAGTGTGCGACACCAACAAGCTTTCCATGACCAAAGTTGCGCCAATGGTGGATTAGCGCCATTTCCCAGGGCTGATTTTCAATTAGATATACGCCAACTCGTTGTTGAGGAAGTTGAGCGATGATTGACTCAAGGCGATTAAACCGCAAACAGTTGATCATTGCTTCGTAGCCACGAAGTGAGTTGAGCCATTCATTTCTGAAAATCGGCCAGAGATTTATATCTGTGCCTTCTATTGAAAAAGCAGATTTGTATTTGCTCAACGGCATCGTTCGCATAAAAAGCCTGCTGTAATCCCTAAGAGAACTCCAAAAAATTTTAAAGTTCATTTGCGAGTCAGCAATTAGATGGTGGTGCTTTGTACTGTTTTGATTGAAGTCTTTTACCAGCGAATTAGCTTCACTCAGGGCTGCTTTGCCACGCTGGTCGACAAGATTATGTAGCCAGTTAACTTGAGTTCCTTCGAGATCACCAACCAGGCTCGTCCAATATTGGGATTCAAATTTTCGATTTTCTTGAACCGATGATCCAAACCGGTACCAGTAGTCAAAAAACGAAATTGACGCATCTGATTTGACATTTGATTTATTGGCTTGCAGGTCAATTGAAACTTTTAGTTGGGCACCCAAAGCAATTAATGCAAGTAGTGGTTTTGGAGTACGCAACTTGATTCGAGATTTAGTCGTAACTTGCGATTTTGATCGAACAACTGGGTCTGACTTGAATTCTAAATTGAGATTAGTTGAAAGATTTCTAATTACCTTAGTCAGCTGTTGGTTAGATGAATGAAATGTAATTTGTTCAAACTTATTTTCATTAATAATTTGAATCAGTGCAAAAACTTTTGCCGAATTATTTAGCTGACCAGACTCGGTATAAGGTCGAGAATGAAATTGTGTCATCCAAAAATAATTGAAGTCTTGCTTCAACCTCAGCTGAGTTTTCGAATTATTATTAATAGATTCGCCTACATCGTAAATATATTTAAGTAGCTGCGATCTAATTTCTATAGCTCGCTCTTCGACTATTTCACATATTGAAACAGCATTTGGCAAACTATTAGGTGTAACGAATTGTCGCCAAAGTAGAACTTGACCATTATTGATAAAACAGGGTTGTTCTGAATCCCAAATATTGAGTATGTTCGTCGAATTCTCTCGTGATTTAGACATACGAAAAGTTATTGTTTAATTTGCTGCTTCATCAGACGTTCTACTTCGGCAATATCCGATGGTATGTCGACAGCATGCGTAAGGTAGATAGTTCGTTGCATTCGAATCTTTATTCCGTGTTCAAGAAATCGCAACATATCTACCGATTCGTTAACTTCAAGTGGTGTCGGAGTGAGTTCAGTGAACTTTTGCAATGCCTGCCTGCGAAATGCGATTAAACCCAGTTGCTTGCCCGAAGGGCGCTCAATACCATCCATGGACACCGGTATTGGGGCGCGAGACATATAGAGAGCATTGCCGACTAAGTCCATGACAACTTTGACGCAATTGGTGCTCGCAAATTCACCAAGTTGAATATCGGCGTATAAGTTAACGACTTGAAGATTTGGATCATCAGTGAACGGTTTTAAAACATCCGACAACATTCGTGGATCAGTCATAGGTTCGTCACCCTGCACCATTACCACAATGTCGTATTTAGTGTTTTCAGACTTCTCTAATTTTGTGACTGCTTCAGCACATCTGTCCGATGCTCGTTCATGAAGATTACTCGTCATAATCGCCTGATGACCGAGCGACTGTACGTGATCAATTATTTCTTGATCGCAAGTTGCAACAGCAACTTGATCTATCTCTTTGCAAAGCTGAACACGTTCAACAATATGTTGAAGCATTGATTTTTCGAGTATCTGTGCCAGTGGTTTGTTTGGAAACCTGGTGCTGGCAAGACGCGCTGGTATTAGTGCGAGAACTTTCATTAAATTATTTTTTCTTCACGCAATATGGCAACAAGAAGGCGACTAGCTTCTTGCTCCATTTGATCTCGAGTTTCTCTGGCGTATGTGCCCATATGTGCCGTCATCTGAACATTTTCAAGTTGACTTAGCGGCCCTGAATAAGGCTCTTGTTCGAAACAATCAAGTGCTGCGCCTGCTAGATGTCCAGACTTCAACACTGTTAATAGCGCTGCTTCATCAACTAATCCACCGCGTGAAATATTCACGAAGTATGAACCTTGTTTCATCAGGTTCAACTTCTCGTTGTTCATCAAATGGTGGGTCGCTTCGTCGTAAGGTAAATGCAAAGTCACTACATCTGACTTACGGCACAAGTCGCCAAGTTCGTAGTTTTTGAACTCTTTTGAAGTTATTTGAGAGTCGCAAATTATTACATTTGCACCGAATGCCGAAAGCAACTCTGCTACACGTTTGCCAATTCTTCCAAATCCAACAACGCCAACAGTTTTTGTTTCTAGTAGCGACCCCATTATGCCTTTCCAAGCGCCATTGCGAATTTGGCGGTCAGCTTGAGAAATATTTCTGAGTAAACCCAGAATATGGGCGATGGTTAATTCGGCAACAGCTTTTGTTGGAGCGTCTGGCGTGTTTAGAACCTTGATCCCAAGTTTATTTGCCATGTCTAAATCGACACTGTCTAGACCAGTTCCCACTCTTGCAATAACTTTCAGTGATTTTGCTGATTGCAAAACTTTTGCAGTGAGTGGTTCTAAGCCGGCGCTTAGACCGACTGTATTCGTGCCGATTAAATCAATGGCTTGGTCTTCGGT
>BJGF01000097.1 GCA_014190295.1 Actinomycetes bacterium
CTACTGACCGTCGAGTTGCAAGATTTTTTATCTGCTGCCGTGCGAGCTCGGCGAAACATTGTCATCGCTGGCGGCACTGGTTCTGGCAAAACAACTTTGCTCAGGGCTTTAATCAATGAAGTTCCGGTATCTGAACGACTTGTAACCATCGAAGATGCATACGAACTTGGTTTAAATCACTTCGAGCATCTTCATCCAGATCATGATTCGCTGCAGTCTCGACCCGCGAATGTCGAAGGTCAGGGCGAAGTAACTCTCGCTGATTTGACGCGAATGGCATTGCGCATGGACCCTGACCGAGTGATTGTCGGAGAGGTTCGCGGTGCAGAAGCGTTTCCAATGTTGATGGCGATGAGTCAAGGCAACAACGGGTCGATGTGCACGATGCACGCAGATTCAACTCGTTCAGTATTTCCAAAACTTGCTGCTTACGTGTCGATGGCATCAACTGGTTTGCCAGTCGACACAGTAAATCTTTTGCTCGCGAGCGCATTACATTTTGTGATTTACATCAGCAATGCTGGCAGCGAGCGTCGGGTTGCATCGGTTCGTGAAGTTGTCGATAGCGATGGAGCAAATATTATTTCTAACGAAATATTTGCGTCCAACATGCATGGTGAACTGATCAGAACGTTTCCATTGCGCGAGGTAACACGCGAGTTGTTATCAGATTTCGGCTACGACGAAGATCGAGGTGGCCAATGATTATTTGGTTTGTACTGTCGGTTTGTGGTGCGTCTGCAGGCCTCGGAGTTTTCGTGATATTTCTTGCTGTTCAAAACAGCCAGACCAAGCATCGCAATAACGGTGGGGATCGTAGAGCCAACCTGAGCCATTCGATAAATATTATTGCTGGGCCGGTTGCAGGGGTTGCAATTTATTTTCTGACTCGTTGGCTTCTCGTAGCTGTAGTTCTGGGTTTGGTATTTACGGCAGTGCCAGCACTCAAATCTAAACAGCGTTTGCGTCGCGATGAACGTGGTTTGGCTGACGCAATCGCAACTTGGACCGAGCAACTTCGCGATACGTTGGCCGGCGCACACGGTTTAGAACAGGCGATCGTTGCAACATCAAATCACGCGCCGGTTGCAATTTCTAGTGCAGTTCGACGGCTAAGCGCACAAATTCAATACGGCAAACTCAGCGATGGCTTGCGTAGGTTTGCCGACGACGTCGATCATCCAATTGCCGATTTTGTATCGGCTGCGTTAATTACGGCGACTAAATATCAAGCCCGCGACCTCGCACAATTATTGGGTCATTTGGCGCAATGCGCTCGTGAAGAAGGACGAATGCGTACCCGCATTTGGGTTGGTCGTGCACGAACTCGCAGTTCAGTGCGAATCATCTCGTTTGTGGTTATTGGATTCGTTGCTTTGTTGGTGATTTTTAATCGAGATTATTTGAGCGTCTATTCATCACTCGAAGGACAAATAATGCTGAGTTGCATTTTTCTGGTTTTCGGAATTGCATTAGTGATGTTGGACCAGTTCTCACGAATCGCCGCACCGCAAAGGTTTATTCGTCGCAGAGAAGTTTCTGGCGCATGATTGCTCTCATTTTGTGTGGTGTTTTTTGTGGATTAGGGGCGTTCTTTTTATTGCGACCAGGAGTTTTGTGGGGCAAAGCACAACAAGTTCAGGAACAGTTTCAACATGCCATGGTTTGGCTAGTACGGCGTTCACAAGTTCGCCATCGCGCAGATTTGGCAATTGTCGGTAACCAGGCTTCTGAGATGGTAATTAAAAAACTCACGTCACTGTTTGTCGGCTTGATGTTTGGTTTTGGTATTGATATTTTCTTCAAGTTCTCCGGGGTTAATATTTTGAAACTTCTTGGAGCGTTGATCGTGATGGTCGCGGGAGTAGTTGGTTTCTTTCTTCCAGACAGCCGAGTACGAGTTCAAGCAACACGTCGGCGTCAAGATTTTCTGCACGCATTCTCAAGTTATTTAGATTTGACCAACGTTCTTCTCGCTGGTGGTGCTGGAACCGAAACTGCCTTAATTGCCGCCGCCGACGCAGGTGACGGTTGGTCGTTTGCCGAGATCCGTGATGCATTAACAAGGGCTCGTAGTGCGCGTAGATCACCGTGGGTTGAACTTGCCAATCTTGGCGATTCTTACAATATTCCAGAGCTCGCCGAAGTCGCAGGAAGTGTGCAATTAGCCGGAGAGCACGGTGCTCGTATTCGACTTTCACTGTCGGCACGAGCCGAATCTTTGCGCAATCGGCAGATGGGTGAGATCGAGGCTCAAGCCCAAGCTGCTACCGAGCGCATGGGCATCCCAATGGTGTTGTTATTTATCGCATTCATCGCACTGATTGGTTATCCAGCAGTGCATTTAGTTCTCGGAAGTTTTTAATTAGCCAAGTTATGGATTCATTCACACAGATACATAAATAAACAACAACAAAACGGAGGAAATATGACATCAATGAAAAGCGTTTGGCAGTATTACTGGATTCGATTTACCGCTTCTGCGCAAAGCGATAGCGAACGAGGTGAAGTAAGCGCCACGACCGTGGTCATGGCAGCGGCGCTTATCGCGCTCGCAATTGCAGTCGGGGCAACGATCACCAGTCGTGTAACCGACAAAGCAAATTCGCTCGACCTCGGTTAGATATTACAAAATCCACGGCGAGAAATAGCTGTAATGAAAAAAGCAAACAGCACGGTTGATCAGGGCGAGACGGTTGTACAGGTCGTCATTGCAGTGCCAATCGTGCTGTTGCTGTTACTAATAGCGATTCAAGCGATGCTGTTTATGCATTCTGCTCACATTGCAACTTTGTCGGCGGCAAAAGGTGCCGCGACTGCCGCATCTGCCAACGGCGACATGATTTCGGCAATTGATTCAGCCACACGCACCGCAGCAGAACTTGGGGCACAACTAATCGGCACCCCAACTCTCGAAGCAAGGGATGGTTTTGTCGTGATGCGAGTTCGAGTCGCGGTGCCAAATGTGGCGATATTTTTTCCGTCATCAGTTGAGCGACAAGGTGAAGAACCGTTAGAAGATTTTGTTCCAGAGGACGAGCGATGACAACTGAACGTGGTTCTGTATCCGTTGAATTGGTGTTGTTGACACCACTATTAATGGTTCTTGTTTTGTTCGGCGTATACGCAGGTCGTGCATCAGAGGCGCTGATTCAGGTGCGCCATGCGGCAGATCAGGCAGCACGTGCAGCTTCAAAGGGAAGCCGATCACAAATCCAAACGACAGCAGCACGCGTTGCTGAGCGTGCACTACAAAATAGTGGAGCATCATGCACAGAACTACTTGTTGAAACGTCGATCATTCAACAAGGTGAAGACTCCGCGGTGTTTGTGTTGGTTAAATGCACAGTCAAAAATAATGACCTGTCGTTGCTGGTCACCGACCCGAGAGTCGTGAGTGCGTCTTCGTTAGAAGTGATTGATAGGTGGCGTGTCGACACATGAAATTTTCGAGCAGCGACGAAGGGGTAGTGACCGCATTTGTTGTTGGTCTGGTGATGACGTTTATTGTCTGTGCCGGTCTTGGTGTTGATGGTGGACGATTAATCGCCGCCCGATTAACGCTTGCCGACCACGCTGAAAACGCCGCGCGTTTGGCGGCTCAAGAGTTGACTTCGTTACGCACTGGGTCTCCAAAAATTGATCAACAAGCCGCATACCAATCGGCACGTCGTTATCTCAATGACAACAACATGACTGGTGAAATAGATACAAGCCCCGAATCTGTAACTGTGACCGTTTCTCAGACTGTAGAGATGACTTTATTACGTCTATTTGGAGCAGATGATCATCACTTTTCTGTGACTCGACAAGTTGAGCCGCGTGACCGATGAATATCTGGCGATTTATCTTTGGTGATAATTCGTTAGAGATGTCTGTGCGGCAAAATTTAGTTTTCTTGTTGATGATTCTTTTTTTCGGTGGTCTGCTATGGATAATTGGGTCTACATTTTTAGATCTCATTAGGTATTTCACATTTCGACTATCACGCCGTGGTTCGTTCACACCTCGCAGCTGGCTATTTGTGTTAGTCGCTAGTTTATGGAGCATACTTTTTGTTTCGCGTGGTCAAGTCGCGAGTGCCGCAACGATTGAAGTCGTAGTCGACTCAGAAACTCAACCTGCATCACACTCAAAACAAGATCTCATTTCTATTTTGTCATGCTCTGTTGTCGTGGCCGGCTTAATTTTTGACATTGGCAAACAACGCGGCGATCAACTTCGTCAACTTCAACTTAATTCGAGACTTAGGCACCCTAGTGCAAGTGCGATCAGAACCGAAGTGGCGCTACGGGCGACTCTTGATGTCAAAGATACTGAGATTAGTGAGATCTATCTGAGTGCTAATTCTGAATCGCCGATTTTTATTCCGATAGGTATTAGTGAATCAAAGATCGTATTTGCCGATATTGGCAGGCAATCAGTAATAAATATTTGTGCTGATGAGTCAATTAAAACAGCCGCAATAGTTCGTGCAATGGTTGCTGCGACATTGTTTTCTAGCAACTCAAGGGCCAAACCAATATTGTTGCGAAAAACAAACGACGATATGACCGACTTAACGGCTATTTTTTCGCAAGTTCAAGTTGTGTATTCGGTGCATGAAGCCATTGAGCTTGCCGCAACTTACGCCGTGCATTGCGTGCTTTTCACCAGATCGTTGTTGACTAATGTCGAACTTGAGCAATTAGAAAAAAATAATTGCGCCGTTGTTTGTTGTTTAAGCACGACATCAGCCACCGTTTTATTGCAAGCAAATGAGCATATGTGGCGATTATCGCCATCTAATATTTCGATTACTCCTTATAGTTTGCAGATTAATGAAGCAACCGTGATTGAAGAACTACTAATCGACGTAGATCTTTCGATGCAACCAGATACTTCGGTGCCAAGATCAAATTTCGAGGCTGGTTACGGTGATGCCAAAAAATGGAACGTGATGGTCAGAACCCTCGGACCAGTAGATGTGCAACTCGCCGACGGCACGATTATCGAGTTCGAAAAATCAAAAACCAAAGAGTTGTTGGCATGGCTAACTAGTCATCGCGCTCGACCAACACGAAGTGCTGCTCGCACCGCACTATGGGAAGTCAATGTTGCCGATGCAACTTTTACAAACGTTGTTTCTGATGCTCGGCGAGCACTTAATCAAACACACTTAATTTCTAGTACTGAAGAATGGCTACCAAAAACTTTCAATGATCAACTGCCGTTTCATATTTCAATAATTAGTGACGCCGAAATTCTTGAATCTTGCATTATTCGGGCTCAACGGCTTGCACCAGCAGAAGCTATTGATCAGTTGCACACAGGTCTCGAACTTGTTCGCGATCTACCTTTCGCTGGCACCGGCTATCTGTGGCCTGATGCCGAAGGAATCACTTCACAATTGGTTCTCAACGTGATCACTGCGTCGGCGATGGCCGCAGAGCTCGATCTTCAGCGTGGTGAAATCGAAGGAGTATTTTGGGCCACTGCAAAAGGGCTGAAAGTTCTTGGTGCCCACGAAGAACTAATTGCGTTGCGAATGCGCGCTCACGCTTTACGAGGCGATCTTGCGGGAGTGCGTGGTGAGTGGCACTCATATGAACGGGCAATCAAATCAGATTCGTGGACGAACAGTAAGCCATCAGTCAAACTTGTGAGTTTGTATAACCAACTAAATAGCGGACCGCCTGTTTTGTCAGCGCGGTAAGTGCTTGCGCCCGATGCCAGTCCGTAGTGCAATACCCCAACGAGTTACCAACAACATCGACTCGCGCATGATGCGTGTGTTCATTTTTGAGTCACCAAACGCCCGGTCAACGTAGTTGATGGGCACTTCAGTAACTTTGCCCAGG
>BJGF01000098.1 GCA_014190295.1 Actinomycetes bacterium
GCCTAAAATATGCAGTGCAATGCGTATAACTTTATTTTTCGTGGTCTAGAGTTGTGGCTTGGAGGAAATACTAAATGAAACCTGAAACAGTTTTACGAATTACCACCCTTTTATCTGCCGCTGCCAGTCTTGTGCTGAGCGTCTGGCTTTATTTTCAGAGTTCTTCGGTTGAAGATCGTCTCAACGGCATTTATGTTGGCGTCTGGGTGCCGTCAATTCTTGCACTCGGGGCATTTTTGCTATCAGGTAAAAGCGCAAAGGACTGACCATGTCGCTAGCCGTACTGTTTGGTTTTGGAAGCGTAATCTTCCTGATCGTTATGACTGGTGCATTTGTTTACGGTATGACTCTCTTGCGAGCTGCCGCCGATCGCGACGACTATCGACCAGGGTCAGCAAAAAACTAGATAGCCGGTTTGCTAGAAAGCTAGAACTAGGCGCGTCGGGGCAAGCCGACACGGACTGGCACACCACTTGAAAACATCACATTTGGTTCGCCGTTTTCACTGAGCGTTGGCTTGGCAAGACCAGCAGCCTCAACTAGAGAATCATCTAGGGAAATAATCTCGGCGCGTTGCAATTGCCATCGCGGATGAGAAATCGGCGCATAACGCAAGTTGCCACTTCGAGTCGTCGTATATAGACCCCAGCGAGCACTTAAGAAAACTTCAAGTGCAGAAGGTTCAATAATCGTTTCTAAAATTTTGAGATTGATATTAGTGTGCGCCTCACCACGTGGCCACTGGCGCTTAACTACTGAATGCAATTGATCGCCAATTCGTTTGTTGCTGGCTCGACCAAAGCAATAAGGCAACGTATATGTTGTGCGCGCGACAATAGTCGGCAATAACCGATTGATATCGAGCGAACAGAACCACACGCCCGGAATGCCGTTGCGGCGCACGTACGTGCGCACATTTACTTCTGCGAATGAACCGAGATACGGAACCGACGGTAAGCCCGGCACGCCGATGCCACGCATCGAAAACGGAATCAGCCCGACCCACGCCGAACCATCGCACACATCAACTTCAAGACCATCGGGCAAAATGCGCGCGACATCTTCAACTTTGTAGCGATAGTGAATATACGCAAGGTCGTACCAACCCTGTTTCATTACCGCGCGGCGCACGGGTTGCGGACAGTCTTGTGAATAACTCATCGCAAAACTTATGCCCGAACAACTTGCAGGATCATCACTGTGCACACGACTGCTCGTGCAGTCCACGCGATTGTTCGTGGCCAATTTGTTGCGACTAGTCGTTGGCCAAGTTCTGCAGTCGGGTTCGTCGCCATTTTCGCATGTAACGGCACAGACACGAACACCGTGCTACCAAGCGCAACTGCCAACATCGCTGCACCGACCCATGGCAATATTGCGCTCACGCCGTTTAACTCACCCGCAAACTGATATACCAACAGCGCCAAAGTCGTAAAGCCCTCAACAGCCATCGGTATCGCCAACACTTGCCCCGTGTGTCGTTGGTGTTGCTCTGCAACTTTGACTGCGCCGTCAACCGGCACGGTCGCTAACAATGGATAATGAACCCACTGAACGAACCAGATTACGCCGGTCATAACGCACGTAGCGACAAAATTCGCCACCAAAACTGAATCAATCAAAAGGTAACCCGCAATAAGTCACAACGACACAATATCTCACGAGCCAATTGCGGTAATGCTTGAAGATTTCTTCATCTCGTTTCGCACGTAGCCTGACTGCAATGAATAATTCTCGCCATGAAAATCAAACAGCGTCTGAAAGCAAACTCGTGGACACTTTGAACGGCGTTAGTCTGCGAACCGTCACATGGGGCAAACCCGAGACACAGACACGAACGCCAATCGTGCTTGTCCACGGACTGGCATCGAATGCAATGTTGTGGGAAGGCGCCGCACTGGCCTTATGTGCACTCGGCCATCTCGTAACTGCAGTTGATCTGCGCGGTCACGGCTTGAGTGACAAACCGATATCCGGTTATGACATGACAACAGTGACGAAAGATCTTGCGGGGTTACTGCGCGAAATTCAGAGAGACGGTTTCGTTAAGCCAATTGTTTGTGGTCAGTCTTGGGGCGGCAACGTTGTTCTTGAACTTGCGCACACACAGCCCGAATTAGTAAGCGGCGTCGTTTGTGTCGACGGTGGTTTTCTTGAACTTCAAAATCACTACCCAGAGTGGGAAGCGTGCGCCGTTGCGTTGCGCCCACCAACAATTACCGGAACTCGAATCACTGATTTTCGCAGTTATATGCAGCGCAGCCATGCTGATTGGCCAGAAACCGGAATCAACGGTGCGATGTCGTGCATGGAACATTTACCCGACGGCACTTTGCGTCCATGGTTAAATCTTGAGCATCACATGATGGTCTTGCGTGGATTATGGGAACATCATCCGACACATATATATAGTCAAATAACTGTGCCAGTGATGTTTGTGCCAGCAGAAGGACCAAATGGCTTATTCAGCACAACAAAACGCAGTGCGATTGAACACGCCATGCAATTAGTGCCCAAGGTGAAGGTTGAATGGTTTAGCCCCGCTGATCACGACTTGCACGCGCAACACCCTGAGCGTTTCGCTCAAGTCGTGCATGAAGCCATAACAGACGGATTCTTCTGATGACACTGCCCCACATTCTTGCCGTAATGGGATCAGGTGAGACTGCGCCGACGATGGTCACGACACATCGAATGCTTGCGGGCAAGCTGCAAAAACCAGCGCATGCAGTGTTGCTCGACACACCTTATGGATTTCAAGAAAATGCTCCAGAACTCGCGACAAAAGCCGTCGAATATTTTCAAACGAGTATCAATCTTGAACTTGAAGTTGCAGGGCTCACTGAAATAATTGGCGCTGATGCGCTGACCGTTGAACGCGGTCTGCAAAAAGTTGCAGATGCGCACTATGTCTTTGCCGGGCCTGGCTCTCCGACATATGCGTTGCGACAATGGTCTGGCACGCCGCTCGCAGGTTTGCTCAATAAAAAACTTCGTGACGGCGGCATAGTGACTTTTGCATCGGCAGCCGCGCTGACACTTGGTCGTTTTACTTTGCCTGTTTATGAGATCTACAAAGTCGGTGAAGACCCACGATGGTTGGATGGCCTGAATATCCTCGGAGAAATAGGAGTCAACGTTGCTCTGATTCCGCATTACAACAATGCCGAAGGTGGACATCACGACACCCGTTTTTGTTATATGGGCGAACGGCGACTGTCGATGCTTGAACGCGAACTGCCCGACGATGTTTATGTGCTCGGAGTAGATGAACACACCGGCATGGTTATTGATCTGGATACGCAGACCGTGACTGTCGTCGGCAAAGGAGTCGTTACGATTCGAGTTCATGGTGATTCTACGCAAATCGCATCAGGTGAAACTTTTTCGGTGGATCGATTGCGTGACCCAGCGTCAGCGACTACACGAGACACGAAACAAGCAGCAACTAGCCAATTAAAAACTTCAGCACCAGCAAATACGGCCGCAGCCCCTGCGATTTTTGACAACAACTTGCGCGACGCAACTGATCGATTAAATCAAGTTTTTACAACTGCACTCGCCAGTTCTGATGCCGATGGCGCGGCGCGAGCAGCACTCGAACTCGACGACGCGATCGCAGGTTGGTCGGGTGACACACTGCAGAGTGATGCGACTGATCACGCACGTGCAGTTTTGCGCAGCATGATCACTCGTTTGGCGGGTGCAGCAACTGGTGGTTTACGCGACCCGCGCGACGTATTAGGGCCGTTTGTGCAAGTGCTACTTGATTTGCGTGCTCAAGTACGCGCCGACAAACGATTTGATTTATCTGACATCATTCGTGATCGATTAGCAGCGCTAAACGTTGAAGTTCGTGATACGCCAGAAGGCGCGCAATGGGATTTTCGAACTAACTAATTAGCGCGCAAATTAAAGGTGTCCGAGTGAAGCCATCTTGACACGGTTTCTCGTGCCAGCAATTGCATAGACAACTACGAACACAAGGGCATCCAGCAAAATGATCGTTGCGCTTGCAGATGTATCTAAGTGATAGCTCAAATTCATGCCGACAAAACAAGTTATGGCGCCGATTATCGGTGAGATCCACAACAATCGCGAAAAACTGTTTGTCGTCATGCGGGCTGATGCCGCCGGAATGACCAGTAACGCCGAAATCAACAGCGTGCCAATCACCCGCATCGTCACCAGAATTGTCAAAGAAATCATCGCCAATAACACAGCCTCGACCAGCGAAACTCGAACATTGCTGACTTGGGCGACATCGCGGTCAAATGTCGAGAACAATAATTTTCGATATCCGAGCACGACTACGGCAAGACCCAACAAGGCAACAAGTGCAACAGCATAGATATCTACGACTTTTACTCCGAGCACGCTGCCAAAAAGCACTGCTTCAATGCTCTTTGATGCCTGACCATAACGGTTCATCAGTGCGAGACCGAGTGCGAACGAAGCAGTGGTCACAACACCAATTGCAGCATCAGCGCCGATCACGCGACGGCGTGCGACGCGAGCAATCAGCAAGCCTGACACGACACCCCAAACACCGGCGCCTAAAAAATAGTTGACTTTGATAACTGCACTTGCCGCCGCGCCGCCAAAAACTGCGTGCGACAAACCGTGTCCGATATAACTCATGCCGCGCAGAATTACGAAAACACCAAGTAAACCACATAGCGCACCAGCAATCGTTGACACGGCCAGCCCGTTACGAAAGAATTGAAACCCATACGGTTCGAGTAAATCAAGAGCAAAAATCATTTGCCTTCTCCGCGCATTGCGACACGACCGTGGTCAATCACAAGTGGCATTCCACCATGCTCGAGAACTTCCATTGGCGCACCATAGGTTGCTTCAAGAACTTTCGAAGTAAGTACGTCGCGAGGATTGCCATCTGCAAGAACAGTTTTATTGAAACACACCAATCTCGGAAGGTGAGCCGCCAAACCATTCAAGTCGTGCGTCGTCAACAAAATCGTTAAGCCGTCTTCGTGTAAATCTGCAAGAAGATGCAAAATCTCGTGTCGTGTTCGCACATCAACACCTGATGTTGGTTCATCTAGAACCAAAATATCGGGCTGACAGAACATTGCCCGGGCGAGAAATACTCGTTGTTGTTGCCCACCCGAGAGTTCGCGAATGTGGCGATGAGCGACATCGGCGATGCCAAGTTTTTCTAATACTTCACGCACCGCTGTTCGCTCGACAGTCGTGATTCGTGGCCACCATTTCGTTTTGGCACGAGTCATCACGATTACTTCTTCAACGGTCACGGGAAAGTACCAGTCGACTGTTTCAACTTGCGGCACATAACCAATCGTCAATTGAGGTTGGATCGTTATTGAACCATGCGCAACAGGTTGTGAACCAATTATTGCCTTGAGCAAAGTTGTTTTGCCAGAACCAGACGGGCCGACGATACCAACGAATTCTCGACGGTCAATTTTTAGATAAACGTCATGAAGCACTGGTGCGTTGCCGTATGTACACGAAACATGTTCGCAAACAATCAACGGGCTGTCAGTTTTATTGAGGATACTTCGCCTTATCTTTCACTACGTTGCTGACACCAAGCGACTTCAACGCCGTGGCATCGCCACCGAGAGCCTCGACCATTGTCGCGAAATCAAAACGCATCAAACCCAGCCACGAATGTTCTGGGTCGCCAGGTTTGCCGATCAAATCATCGTCGCGCAATACATCGACATACCGCACA
>BJGF01000099.1 GCA_014190295.1 Actinomycetes bacterium
CGTCCACCACGCCAGGCTCGTCAAGTTCCGCCACCAAAAGCGAAAAAGGAAATCAAACTAGTTATTCCTGCGGCACCAGTCGCGCAAGATGCAACGCAAGACGCAACGCAAGTTGCGCCTATTGAAAGCACATCAGCAATAGTTGAGCAAACTCCTGAGTCCCCGTCTTTGTCTGAGCAGGCTTAGTCCCCTACGCTCGCGTTATGGCAAATATCGTCGAATATGAAGTGCAAGGAAAAATTGCGCTAATCACTCTTAATCGTCCTGAGGCACGCAACGCGGTCAATGGAGATGTGGCTAGTGGTCTAGAAGCAGCAATAGACCAACTTGAAGCTGATCCAAATGTTTGGGTCGGAATCCTGAGTGCAAATACACAGGGGCAACAACGCCCAGTTTTTTGTGCAGGCGCAGATCTAAAGGCAATAAATTCCGGTAACGCCGCCGCACTAAACACACCGCGCGGTGGATTCGGCGGTTTTGTTTATCGTCAACGCAAAAAACCCGTGATCGCCGCAGTCGATGGTTTAGCAACTGCAGGTGGTTGCGAATTAGTTCTGGCGTGCGACATGGTTATCGCAACTACGCGATCAGCGTTTGGTTTGGCCGAAGCGACACGAAACTTAATCGCTGGTGCGGGTGGACTCTTTCGCTTGCCTCGCGCGATTGGTCGTGCTGCGGCGATGGAAGCAATTCTGACCGGCGAACCGTTCACCGCTCAACGCGCATATGAACTCGGTATGGTCAATCATCTAGTTGAGCCAGATAAAGCCGTTGAAGGTGCAATTGATTTGGCGACGCGAATTTGCAAGGCTGCTCCGCTTGCAGTTTGGGCGAGTCGCAAGATTGTTTTGGCCGCCGCTACCGAGTCAGATGAAACACTCATCGCAATGACTAACAAAGAGTTTGGTGCTGTCTTAAATTCGCAAGATACAAAAGAAGGATTAACTGCTTTTATCGAAAAGCGTGTGCCGAATTGGCAAGGAAAGTAACTAGTTAAGTTTCTTTGTAACTGTTATTAATCTGGCGACCAAACCAGATCGCTCGTAGAGGTTCTTGGTTTCTCGATCACCCGGCAGTGCCAAAGCGTCTAATACGACGAAGTTATTTTGTTTTGCCCAGGCCAAGGCTTGAGCAACCATTGCATCGCCGACACCTAAATTACGAACTTTTCGCGTAACGAAAACCTGCTCAACAGTGGGTGTTTGTTTCGCGATTCGCACCAACATGAAACCCATCACGACCGAATCAATGCCGCCAACCAAAACATAAACGGATTCATCGCTCAAGGTTGCAGACCAATTTTGTCCGATTTCGGGCACTGCCAATGCGAGACGATCCCCGCCACGAAATTCAGTCAACGAACTTCGCGCTTCAGCTTCGAGAAGCATCAACACATCGAAATCTTGATGTGTGGCAGGTCGTGCAAAGATATTCACAACGCCACTGTTTGCGGTGATAGATCCGCCGTCATGCTCTCAGTGTACGAAAAGTGGACAGGCGTCGTCTTCAACAGGGCAACCCGGCGCGGTTTGACGTACCAGCAAGAAGCAGTGTGAGCACTGTGTTTCATCGGGACGACGCGGTTGCAACCGCTCTACCCCATCTGTTCGATCATCGCCGATTATCTCTTCGTCTTCTTCTGGCGCAGTTTCTTGCGGCGATGCCAACTTGTCTTGCAGAATCGACGAAAGGTCGGCCTCTACGTCATCTTCGGTGCGAAGATCGTCGTCTTCGTCGTCTTCGTCGCCTTTTGGTTTTGTCGGATCTGTTGGAGTAAGAGTTGATCCTTCGTCGCTTAAAACTGTCGCGCTGTCTGCTAAAAGATCGATGACAGATTCACCAGCGGTCAATGCGTCTGGATCAAAATCATCGACTTCTGGCGAATCGGCCTCTGGGTCGAAATCTGCATCGACAATTTCTGTTAAATCATCCGTCTCAATTTCGTCGTCGGAAATTTTTTCGCCTGCGTCTATCTCGGCGTCAATTTCGATCTCATCTTCGTCCGGCATGATGTCCATTCACTCGTTTCATTTTGATCGCGCATAGTATCGGATATTCCGGGTGATAACTCCAAATCGGGGTTTGTGTCACTTTTCTGCCTACGAATCGGCTCATTTGCGTCGTGACTCTGCTTTGCGCTCAGAATCTAATCGCTCTAGTTCAGGCGCTTCTTTGATCAGGTGCGTCATGGCGTCAGCAATTGCTCGGTGACCTGCTTGCTCTCCGATTAACCGGTGCATTTCAATTGCAACACGACGATACGACGGGTGTCCCTGTGGAGACGATCGCAACTCGAGCATATGAATCGCCTCACGTGCATTAAATTGCATCACGTAGCGCATCCTGTAGGCCATCGAAACGGCATACGGAGCCTGGTTTGGATACTCAGGCAACAAAGCATCGTAAAGCTCGCTCGAGCGTTGCATTGCTTCATCAAACGAATCGCCCGCACCTGCCTGGGCGACCAATTCGGGGCGAACAAAACCATGGTGAGGTGTCAAGCGTTGCCACTCGATCGTTAACAAACGGTGTCGCTGCAGATCTCGAAATGCGCCGTAGTCCCCGAGCACATCAAATCGGTAGTCGATTCGTTCAAAAGCCCGACCGGGCTTGTGGCGACGATTTTCGCGCTCGCCAACATATGCCCGAATCAAATTAACTCGCTGTTCGTGAGTAAGCGCTCTTACTTCTTTCAATAATTGATGTTCAGACAAATGTGAACTCGAATAGCAGATCGCCGCGAGAAGTTTGTCTTCCCCATCCGGATCAAAATCTGTGAGCACTACTTCTTGAGTTTCGTCCGGGTCAAGTGCACCAAAATATTCGTCGACGATGGCGAGAGTTTCTTGCTGACGATTAATTAAATAGTCAGTCCACACTCCGCCGCGCTCTGGCACATCAACACGACGCAAGAAACTAGGAACGACTTTGCGAAGTTCAGTCAACATTAAATCTGCGTATTGTCGTGCCTCGGGAAGCAGATGTCCGCGCATTCGCAGCAACAATGCCTCATACCCTTGACCAGTTCCGTATATTCCAAGATTCGACAAAGATGCCGCAGGCAAAACTCCACGCACCGCATCCAATGCTTTTGCGCGAGTCGCTTGGCGAAACACGAAGTCAGAATCTTGAGGTCCTTTTTTGATCGATTTACGAACGTGGTCGGTAACAGTTTGTACCATCGTTGAATATGCATCGAACATTCTGTCCATATCGCCTACATAACGAGTGCCGAACGGGCCATTGAGCAAATCAACATCTCGGTAAAAGCGATAGCGACCACCGAGTCGAGCATCGTAATTTATGTATCTAGTGCTTTGCTCTAGGTAGCTCATCAAGCGTCCGCGCTCAAGAATCTTGGTCAATAAATTAGAAGCCTGCTCGCAAGCCAAGTGCACCCCACCGAGTTGAGCAACACTGTCGTCACCGTATTCGACGAATACTTTTTCATAAAGATCCTCTGCGCGTGACAACCCGATAGTCGCATCAACTGACTGATCGCCGCTGAGATCAAGATCAGAAACAAATTCATCCAAAAATAATCGACGCAAACTTTTGGCACTGCGACTGTAACGAGCGAAAAGTGCGCCCTTGACAACTTCAGGCAAATTAACTAACGCAAAAACTGGGCCATCTAGGTTCGTGAAGTAACGACGGAGGATCTCCTGTTCGTTGGTATCAAAGCTTTCTGGTACGTATACGGTCACGGCGCGTTATCTTAGGAGTCGCTAACGCTATGTAGCGGGATTACCTCAAAAGTATTTATTTGTCACAGATTTATCAATGAATGGCTTACAGAACACCGTGCGGCACCACCCCATCGCCGAACGCGGCCAGCACATCAGCCTGTAGCGCTGCCGATAGCCACATATCGATCGCGGTCATCGCCATAATCTTGGCACCATCCAAAACCGCCTTGTCGGCATCTTTGCTCGCCGTGAATTCGGCGAATGCTGCACTGTGCAATGAAACACCCTGAGGGGCAACCTGCAACATTGGATGAATCGAGGGCACTAAATAACTTAGATTGCCCATGTCGGTTGATCCACCGCCGGTGCCTGGCAAAAAATCTGTCGTCAACGCCCGACCAAGTTGCGCTGAATTTTGTACATAACTCGTCAACAGCGGCAAGTTATCAACCAAGTCGGCATAAGTATTTTTTTGCCAATCAAAACTTATTGTGCAATCAGCCGCCATCGCCCCGGCCTCCAAGCACTTCGCGATACGCGCCTTGAGGGGCTGAAGCGATTCAATCGTGTCTGAGCGCACGTACCAATCCATTTCGGCCTCGCGTGGAACAATATTCGGCTTCTCACCAGATTTCGTGAAAATGCCGTGCACTCGTTCTGTTGGTTTGATGTGTTGACGCAACGCAGCAACATTCATATAACCCAGCACTGCTGCGTCGAGTGCATTCTTGCCTTTGTTCGGTGACACTGCCGCGTGAGCCGCAAGACCTTGATAGCGAACAAATAATTGTTGAATCGCGATTGCATTCATTCGCGCCAAATCTTGATCGGATGGATGAACCATCATCGCCGCGTCAATATTTTTGAAGGCGCCTTTACGCGCCATTTCAACTTTTCCTCCGCCACCTTCTTCGGCTGGTGTGCCCATCAATCGCAAATTTCCGCCACAGATTTCGGCAACCGCACTTAATGCGACGCCGGCGCCCAGACCAGCCGCAGCAATGATGTTGTGTCCACAAGCGTGACCGATGCCGGGCAACGCATCGTATTCGCAGAGAACCGCAACGGTCGGACCACTGCCACCGCGTACCGAAACATCGAATGCCGTCTCTAATTCAAATGCTCCGCGGGTTACCTTGAGTGCTGAGTCAGAAATATATTGCGTGAGAATATTGTGAGCGAATTTTTCTTCATAATTCAACTCTGGGTGCTCATGGATCTGATGACTGATCTCAATCAAGTCTGCGGCCCGACTATCAATATCTTGGCAAACGATTTGCTTAACCCGAGCAGTGTCTATTTTGGTCATAGTCATAGCGTAATCATCACCAACACAGCGTTACTGCGTCGGGCAAAAGAGTGAAGTTGATCTGACTCACCTTAGAAAATCGTTGCCCATCCACGAAAAGATTAGGTAATGCGCGGGTAGATATTTCAAGACCCGTCGCCTGATGAGTTGAAATTTGGGGATGTGGCAAATGCGTGCCTAGTCGTACCCGTCGCGATGCGATGAGTCGTTGCGACGGTCGCATTTGGCTGCTGACGTTCACGACATCAAATTTGCCATCATTCGGGTGGGATTTTGGTGCGCAATCCCAGTCACCTATAAAACTTGTATTCAGCACCGCCGTGATTTCGCCACGCCACCAAGAATTTCTGAGTAGTGCATAACCAATGGCGATCACCATGACTTTTTCATTGCTTGAATTTGTGAAATCAATTTTTATTAGATCGAACTGCAGAGCTTGCATGCTCTTAG
>BJGF01000100.1 GCA_014190295.1 Actinomycetes bacterium
GCGACGCGCTTCGGGCTCTCTGTATACGGGCCGGTCGGCACCGGAGTTTCAGATCAATTTGCCGCAATGCCGTCGATTCATGTTGGTTGGGCGGCAGTTGTTTCGTTTGGCATTGTCAATGCATCCACTAGTCGCTGGCGATGGCTGTACTTGTTACACCTACTTATAACGATGTTCGCCGTGTCTGCAACAGGCAATCACTGGTGGCTAGACGGTGTCGCCGCGATCGCGTTGCTTGGCGTGGCATTAGTTATTGACAAATTCAGTCGCCGCGAGATTCAACATCTGGGTCACTGATCAACAACACTTTCAAATTTTTCATACCGATATTGACAAGATTGTGATCTGAGCCTGCCTTGCACAAAACCGAGTCGCCTTCATTAAGTAATTCAATTTTGCCATCGATAGTCATTTCGGCCTGGCCTTCGAGAATTAAATAAATCTCATCCATAAAGCCGTATTCGAGATCAGAACCGTCGTGAATATGCGAACCCTCACTTGTGCCTGGTGGTATCTCCCAAATATCGAGATCAATATTCCATGAGTGTTTTTTACCAAAGAGCCGTTGGACAGCAATCTCGCCACGCCCATCGTGCAGATTGACATAGTTAAAAGTGCTTTGCCCACTGCGTGCCACGTAATAGGTCATGCTTTGAATCTATTACTTGTCGCATTAACAGTCGTCTACGGGTTAGCAGTATGTTGTGGCTATGCAGGTAAATGGCTTAGAAATCGGGCCAGGTGCGCATTTGCCAAACGCTGATTTAAGTGGCGCAGATTTAACTAATGCCAATTTGAGCGGCGCCGACTTAATGCACGCAAATTTACGCAAAGCCAACCTAACCCACGCGAATTTAACAAATGCGAATCTCTCAAATGCAAATTTGGCGAAAGCAAAACTCTCAAAGGCACAACTGACTGGGGCGAATTTGTCCAAAGCACATTTGCACCAAGCGAACTTAACTAATGCACATATGTCTGGCGCTAATTTAACGGGCGCTGACATCACTGGAGCAAATATGACTGGCGCAGATTTATCTGGCGCAACAATGCCCGACGGTAAGGTGCACAAAAAAACTCACGCCTAAGCCTTAGCCTGACTGCGTGCATCCGCATCAGTTAATTCCGCGTGACAAAGCAGCCGTGACGGGTGCAAAAATTGGCAAAACGGCATTGCGACGAGTCTGGCGATTTGCTCGCCCCTATCGCAGATCGATATCTGGCTTCTTAATCACAATCCTGGTGACTGCAGTGATTGCACTGATCCCACCATTTATGTTTCGAATGATTGTTGATCATGCGATTCCTGATGGCGACAAACGCAGAATCATCACACTTACTGTTGTGCTTGTAGTTGTTGCACTCGGTGATGCTGTACTTCAAATCGTACAGCGATGGTATTCGGCGCGAATCGGTGAAGGATTAATTTACGATCTGCGTGTCGCCCTATTCGACAAAGTACAAAATATGCCGATCGCATTTTTTACTCGCACCCAAACTGGTGCACTTATCAGCCGACTGAATAATGACGTGATCGGTGCACAGTCTGCTGTCACTGGCACGCTCGGCAGCGTCGTTTCAAACATCGTGATACTTGCGACAACGCTTGGCGCTATGTTGGCTCTCGAATGGCGACTGACATTGCTTTCGCTAATCGTCTTACCGGTGTTTATCGTGCCGGCAAAACGCGTGGGTACTCGCCTACAAGAAATTTCTCGCGAGCAAATGGGATTAAATGCCGGCATGAACACACAGATGACCGAAAGATTCAACGTCTCGGGCGCGTTACTAGTCAAGTTATTTGGCCGTCACCGCGAAGAAGTCGGTGCATTTGGCTCACGTGCCGCTCGTGTGCGCGACATTGGCATCACGACCGCAATGTATGGGCGTGTATTTTTTGTCGCACTCGGTTTAGTTGGTGCTCTTGGTGCCGTTGCAATTTATGGCGTCGGCGCGTTCATGGTTGTTTCTGGCGGAATCACAATCGGCACACTCGTGGCAATGGCGGCGTTTGTGCAACGCATTTATCAACCGCTAACGGGTTTAACTAATGCACGTCTTGAAATTTTAACTGCTCTCGTCAGTTTTGAAAGAGTATTTGAAGTTCTCGACGCACCTGTATCAATCGCCGATCGGATGGGCGCCGTTGATGTCATAAATGCTCGCGGTGCTGTCGAATTTGATCATGTTTGGTTTAGATATCCGCCCAGTGCAAGTGTTTCAATTGCGTCACTCGAACTTGCTGGAGTGATCCAGGGCGCGGATCCAGATGTTGATGTGCTGCGGGATATCTCACTAAATATTAATGCTGGCGAAACTGTTGCCTTGGTCGGTGCGAGTGGGACGGGCAAAACAACTTTGGCGATGTTGCTCGCTCGTTTATATGACGTCACTAGTGGTTCGGTACGACTTGACGGTCACGATGTTCGTGATCTCACCGGCATATCACTTCGCGCCGCAATCGGTGTTGTCTCGCAAGACTCACATATGTTTCACGAATCAGTTAAATCTAATTTACTTTATGCCCAGCCAAATGCATCACACGAACAAATTGTGGATGCCTGTCGGGCGGCGAAAATTCATGACGTGATTTCGGCACTACCAGACGGCTACGAAACAATTGTTGGTGAGCGCGGCTATCGCCTCTCTGGCGGCGAGAAACAACGCCTGGCGATTGCGCGATTGTTGCTCAAGAACCCGGCAGTAATGATTCTTGATGAAGCGACAAGTCACCTCGACAACGAGGGCGAAATACTTGTACAGCAAGCATTGACCGAAGCGATGAAGAACCGAACTGCAATAGTTATTGCTCACCGACTTTCTACGATTCGTGATGCCGATCGCATAATCGTGCTGAGCAACGGCAACATCGCCGAGCAAGGCACCCACGATCAACTAATGACTGCTAATTCGATATACGCATCACAAGTTCGCGCCGGTGAAAGTTTTGATTCTGCGGATACAAAGTAACTATCATCAGTTAGACCATGACTGAGTTCGTTGAAGTTGCGAGTGGCTTAAGGTTTCCTGAAGGGCCAGTGGCGTTGCCAGATGGCAGTGTTGTGCTCGTCGAGATGATGGGTCGTTGCATCACGCGAATTATGCCCGACGGCACAAAACAAACTGTCGCAAAAATTGCCGGCGGACCAAACGGCCTGGCGCTCGGACCAGACGGCGCACTTTACTTATGCAATAACGGTGGCTCATTTTCTGAACAAACAATTAACGGCTTGACGTATCCAGGGCCGTTCGACCCGTCTTTATATATCGGTGGACGAATTCAACGCGTTGATTTAAATACTGGCGCCGTCACAGATCTATATACACACTGCGACGGTCATCAACTACGTGGACCAAACGACATCGTCTTTGACCGCAATGGCGGAATGTGGTTCACCGATCACGGCATTCGCCACGAACGTGTCTTTGACCTAACTGGTGTTTACTACGCAAAAACCGACGGATCAATGATTCGTGAAGTGATATTTCCTTGCCAGGCACCCAATGGCATCGGGCTTTCGCCTGATGGCGAAACTTTATATTGGGCCGAAACTTTTAATGGTCGTGTCAATCAGGCGGCGATCACGGGCGATGGAGAAATAAAGCGCAGATCTTCACGAGATTCGAGAAGTTGCTTGTGCGGTTTGCCAGGATTGCAATATCTCGACTCACTCGCCGTTGATGGTGACGGCAATGTTTGCGTCGCGACGTTAATCAACGGTGGGATCACGGTTATCTCTAAAACTGGCGAGATTCTTGAGCACATTGCGACTGGCGATCCAATTACGACAAATATTTGTTTTGGCGGGCCAGATTTTCAAACGGCTTATGTAACGCTTTCTGGCGTCGGAAAACTCGTCTCAATGAAATGGCCCTATAAGGGTTTGAGGCTTAACTTTCTCTAAGATTTATCTATAAATAGGCGAAACTGAGGTGGCGCTTTGAAAATCACAGTCAACGAAAAATTTAATTCTCGTTTGCCAGAAAACGACGTGCATCCATATCGCACCGGTGCGTGGCAACCACAGGCGACCGAATTCACCGCTAGCGAAATGCTCGTGACGGGCAAAATTCCAAAAGATTTAAATGGCGTTTATTTGCGCAACACCGAAAACCCGCTGCACGATTCGCTCGAGCGTTATCACCCGTTTGATGGCGACGGAATGATTCACATGATGTCGTTCGAAGATGGCGAGGCGCAATACCGCAATCGATTTGTTCGCACCCAAGGACTCGCAACCGAAATCGCTGCCGGTAGTGCGCAATGGGCTGGGCTCGCAGAACTTCCAGCCCGATCACCACGCACTGACGGCTGGGGTGCGCGAACACGAATGAAAGATGCATCTAGCACCGACATCGTTGTTCACGCTGGTGTTGCCGTTTCTAGTTTTTATCAATGCGGAGATCTCTACCGTCTTGACCCACGCACACTTGAAGATCTTGGTCGCGAAACATGGAACGGAAAGTTTCCATCTCAAGGAGTTTCGGCTCACACAAAAGTCGATGAGCGAACTGGCGAGTTATTATTTTTCAATTACCAAACGACTGCGCCATACTTGCACTACGGAGTTGTGTCTGCCGATCGCGAACTCGTTCATTACACCGCAATTGATTTGCCCGGGCCACGGTTGCCACACGACATGGCGTTCACGACAAACTATGCGATCCTCAACGATTGCCCGCTGTTTTGGGATCAGTCACTCATTGAAAAAGGTGTCTACGCAACGCGTTATCACCCTGAGTTGCCAATGCGGATCGGGATTATTCCACGGCGCGGCACAAATAAAGATATTAAATGGTTTGATACGAAATCAACTTTTGTTCTGCATTGGATAAACGCCTACGAAGTTGGCGACGAAGTAATTCTCGATGGCTACTTCGAATATGATCCCTCGCCAAGTGTTAGTCGAGACGCTGACCTAAACACACGAATGTTCAGATTTCTTGATTTACATATGATGCAATCGCGACCTTACAGATGGCGTTTCAACATGAAAACTGGTGCCGTCCACGAAGGGCCACTCAGCGACACGATCACCGAATTCGGGATGATCAATCAAAGTTATGCCGGGCTCAAATATCAATATGTCTATAGCGCAGTGCCGACTAAAGGTCAGTTTACTTTTGATGGATTAATTAAACATGACGTCATAAACGGTGTCGAAGAAACTTATCTATTCGGCGATGGTGTTTACGGCAGCGAAACTGTTGTCGCACCAAAACCTAATGCGACGAGTGAAGACGACGCATATCTCGTCACTTTCGTCTCTGACATTAATAGAGATATTTCGCAATGCTTGGTGTTTGAAGCACAAAGTGTCAGCGACGGCCCGATCGCCAGAGTGCAGCTACCTGAGCGAATTAGTAGCGGAACTCACTCATGTTGGGCATCTGCAACCCAGTTGCCGTGAAACCCGTTCGGCACGCG
>BJGF01000101.1 GCA_014190295.1 Actinomycetes bacterium
TCGGGCCGAGTCGCCGGTGGCGTGTGGTGCAGCGCGCGCTCGGCAGCGCTCAAAAACGGGTTGAAGTTCTCGGCGTATAAATCGCGCAAGCGAACAACATGGCTTGCGGCGATTAAATCTGCTACAACTGAATCGCGGATCGCGCTATTGAAAGAGTTTTCAACTGGGTGCACATAAATTACAAGAGTTTTCATCAGCGTTGCACGTCTTTGTTAAGTCGTCTCACAATTTTGTCGGTTGTGTCAGTGATGAATTTTTCACGATCTGCGGCAGTGCACGTGTCAAGCGCATACAAACCGCACCACATCGTGCGCGTGCGCAGACCAGTTGAAGCGCGAATTGCGCGGGTCAATGTGCGTCGCCCGTTGTCGTTGACGAGTTTGACGTATCGCCACGGCGACCCATAGGTGCTGATCCCAATTATGTGACGCACATTTTGCAAGTTCGGCCGAATCTTGTTGTTGGCGTTGAAGCGAAAAGCGACGCCTAATACGAATACTCGGTCAAGCCAGCCCTTTAGCTGAGCTGGAAGCCCAGACCACCAAGTGGGGTAGACGAAAATCAACGCCTCGGCTTGACTTAGAAACTCTGCATGGCGCCGAGTTTCATCACTGATCAGCGGCTGATCAGTTTCGTATGCACGGCGCTCAGCGCTTGACATCGCAGTTACGAAACTTTCATCAGCCAAGCGAATCGCCGAAACATTGTGCTGAGTTTTCAGCGCATCAAATACGGCCTGAAAGATCGCCGCACAATAACTGTTTGCACTCGGATGGCCAAGTACAACTACGACATTCATTTAGTGCCCCCCCTGGGATTTGAACCCAGGACCTGCGGATTAAGAGTCCGTTGCTCTACCAACTGAGCTAGAGGAGCGATAACGCTTCGCCACTCTAATAGATCAAACGCAAACACCGAAAAGCAACAAATTTTGTTGGGGTGGACGAGGGGTCTCGAACCCCCGGCCTCCAGGACCACAACCTGGCGCTCTAACCAACTGAGCTACGCCCACCACGAACAATTCAGTGTGCCACACTTCGTGCCTCGCACCAACGCACAATTCTTATTCACGCGAATATTATTTTTTAAACCCTGTTAGCCATTGAGTTTCCAAGTTTATTAGCGACTAAACCGCGCGCTACACTGAAGGCAACTAAATACTGGAGTTGATAACCATGACAGCGATGGATTCCACGCTGTTTTCGCCACTTGCACAACGTGCAAGGGAGATCACAACCCGAGAGCTCGCGTTGTATGCCGAGCGTACAAAAGGCTCTCACCGCGCTATTGAGCGGGCTCGCAAAGTAATGCCCTTGGGCGTACCGTCAAACTTTCAGTCATACGACCCGTATCCAATAGTCATCGCCTCGGCTGGCAGTTCATGGATGCAAGATGTTGACGGCAACAGATACACCGATTTCGACATGGGTTTTGGCGCTTTATTTGCCGGTCATGTGCACCCAGCAGTGCGTCGCGCAATCGACAAACAACTCGATATCGGCACGCTGTTCGTTTCGCCGTGCGAAGATAATGCTGAGGTCGCCGAAATGCTCGCCGAGCGCTACGGCTTGCCGTTGTGGCGATTCACGAACTCGGGCACCGAAGCCACGATGGACGCGATTCGCGTCGCGCGCGCCGCAACTGGCCGCGACAAAATCGTCAAAGTCGAGGGCGGTTATCACGGTCATCACGACGAAGTGATGATTTCGATGAAACCGCCGATCGCGGTTGCTGGCCCGGCACGCAAACCGTTTTCGGTTCCGTCAAGTGCTGGCATCACCGCCGACACATTGAAGACAACGATTGTTGTCCCATATAACGACCCCGAGGCGCTCGAAGATGTTCTTCGTGCCGGAGACGTCGCCTGTTTCATCGTCGAACCAGTGATGCAAAATATTGGGATATGTAAACCGTTGGATGGCTACTTGCAAGCGGTGCGCGAAATTACTCAGCGCTACGGCACACTTTTAATTTTCGACGAAGTCAAAACCGGCATCACTTCTGGTTGGGGTGGAGCAACTGGCGCACTGGGCGTAACTCCAGACCTTGTTGCACTCGCCAAATCAATCGGCGGCGGTTTACCGCTTGGTGCTTTTGGTGGCAAGCGCGAATATATGGACACGATTACCGATGGCAAAGTCGTTCACCTCGGCACATACAACGGCAATCCACTGTGCATGGCTGCTGCCAAAGCGGTGTTGCGAGAAGTTTGCACGCGCGAAGCCACACAATCGGCAATTGATTTGAACACAAGACTTGTCGATGCTTGTACAGACGTAATTGATCGCGCCGGCATCGCGGCACATGTTGTGCAGTTCGGCGCGAAGGGTTGCATCACCTGGTCAAGCGAACCGATTCAAAATTATCGTGATTACAAAGCAACCGATTTTGATCTTGCATTCGCGCAATGGATGCACGGCATTAATCGCGGTGCGCTTTTGCCGCCAGGTCTTGATGATCAGTGGTTGATTTCAATATTGCACGGTGAAGCAGAAACACTTAACTACGCAAATGTGTTTCAAGAATTCGTCGACGAACTTCTCGTCTAAGAAATAGTTCATTGCGCAACAGTCGCGATGATTAAATAGTTAATAGCAATCAGTACCAGCAAGCACTTTGTGTTTGCCCGATATCTCGTGCCTAAAAGGCATAGCCCATATGGGTTTTAGGGTGCTTGACCGAACATCTGTTCGTGTGTAAGGTTGCTTACAACACCCACTACGTAGGGTGCTCAATTCGAACCCAAATCAACTTCTCCCAAATATCTACTAACAACAAACGAAAGGCAAGACAAAATGAACAACGAAAAAGATAAAGCCCTCGAAGTAGCCCTCGGGGCAATTGATAAGCAGTTCGGCAAAGGGTCGATCATGCGCATGGGCGACAAACAAGGTCTCGAAATTGAGTCCATTCCAACTGGTGCTTTGCCGCTTGATATCGCGCTAGGCATTGGTGGCGTGCCTCGCGGTCGCATCGTCGAAATCTTCGGTCCAGAGTCGTCAGGCAAGTCGACTTTGGCGATGCACATTGTGGCCGAAGCCCAACGCAACGGTGGCATCTGCGCCTACGTCGATGCCGAACACGCAATGGATCCTATTTATGCAAAAGCAATCGGTGTAGACACCGACAACTTGCTCATCTCGCAACCAGACACAGGCGAGCAAGCACTCGAAATTGTTGACATGTTGGTGCGCTCTGGTGCACTTGACGTAATCGTCATCGACTCAGTTGCAGCACTCACTCCGCGAGCAGAAATCGAAGGAGAAATGGGCGACAGTCACATGGGTTTGCAGGCTCGGCTAATGAGTCAAGCAATGCGCAAACTCACAGCCAACTTGCACAAGTCAAATACTGTTGCTGTGTTCATCAACCAGTTGCGCGAAAAAATTGGTGTGATGTTCGGTTCGCCAGAAACAACACCTGGTGGTCGTGCTCTCAAGTTTTATTCGTCTGTTCGTCTCGACATTCGTCGCATCGAAACAATTAAAGACGGTGTAGAAGTTGTCGGTTCACGCACTCGGGTGAAAGTTGTAAAAAACAAAGTTTCTCCACCGTTTAAGCAAGCCGAATTCGACATCATGTACGGCAAAGGCATTAGTCGCGAAGGCGCAGTTCTTGACATGGCTGTCGAAATGGGCATCGCCAAAAAATCTGGTGCATGGTTCACTTATGACGGTGAGCAACTTGGTCAGGGTCGTGAGAACGCCAAGCAGTTCCTTGCCGAAAACACCGAAGTAATGGTGCAAATGGCAGATCGTGTTCGCAAGCAATCGATGCCTGTGGTCGAGCCCGTGGTTGAAAAAACCGAGGCTGTCAAGCCAGTCGCAGAAAAGCCTGCAACCGAGAAGGCCAGCAAAAAGGCTTTCACGGCAAAAGATGACGAGCCAATTCAGCTTTAACTAATCGCTAACGCCATTGCGGCCGGTGGGCTCTTGTGAGCCTGCCGGCAGTGGTGCTTGTCTGTGTCACCGTCATGACGCTGTGATGTCAGCGTCGAAATTACGCCTGTAAAATAGAAAAGTCGTGGCTCGCAACTATTTCGTTCGCACCTTTGGGTGTCAAATGAATGCACACGATTCAGAACGCATTTCTGGGTTGCTCGAATCTGACGGCATGACAAATGTCGACAGTGTGGCAACTGCCGATGTTGTTGTTATCAACACTTGTTGCATTCGCGAGAATGCCGACGACAAGTTCTACGGCACTCTAAGTCAATTGAAGAACTGGAAGACCGAAAAACAAGATCGCCAAATACTTGTAGCGGGTTGTCTGGCTCAAAAAGATCGAGACGAGATTCGCAAGCGCGCACCCTATGTCGACGTCGTAATTGGCACGCACAATGTGCATCGTGCAGCCGAATTGCTCGAACAAACCAAGACCGGCAGGCCAGTTACCGAGATTCTTGAAGAAGCGATTCTCGACGATCACACATTGTTTCCAAGCGCGTTGCCGATGCGCAGAGAAATTTCATATAACGCTTGGGTGACTATCCAAATCGGTTGCGACAACTCGTGCGCCTATTGCATCGTGCCCGCGGTGCGTGGCAAAGAGATCTCCCGTCCAGTTTCTGAAATTTTGGCCGAAGTTGAGACATTGGCGCGCAGCGGAGTCACGCAGATTTCGTTACTTGGTCAAAACGTCAACAGTTATGGTCGCGACCTCTCTCTTTCGGCACGTGCTGCTGGCGATATGAATATCAAACCAAAGACCCAATTCGCCGAGTTGCTGCGCAGTGTCGGCAATGTGTCGGGCATTCGTCGAGTTCGGTTTGTTAGTCCGCATCCAAAAGACATGCGCGAAGACACTTTATTGGCGATGGCACAGACGCCGAATGTTGTTGAGCACTTGCACTACCCAATGCAGTCCGGGTCAGACAATGTGTTGGCACTGATGCATCGTGGTTACACCGCAGATCGATACATGAAACGATTGGTTCAAGCACGAGAGATGATCGACGATCTTGCAGTGACAACTGATGTGATTGTCGGGTTTCCGGGTGAAACCGAAGAAGATTTTTTACAAACTGTTGAAGTTTGCGCCGAGGCGTGTTTCGATTCTGCGTTCTCATTTATCTTTTCTCCACGCCCCGGCACACAGGCGGCACAAATGGTCGACAAGTATGTTGATGCCGCAGTTGCAGGTGAGCGTTACGAGAGATTAAAAGTTGTACTTGATCATTCGGCGGTTATTAAACATCGTGAGCGAATCGGTCGCATCGAAGAAGTTGTCGTCGAGGGCATGAGTAAAAAAAATCCACACTTGACAACTGGTCGCACGCGACAAAACAAGATTCTGCACTTCAGTACGACCGAAACTCTGCGTGTCGGAACTTATGCCAAAGTTGAAGTCACAGATGCGGCTCGCTTTCACTTGTCGGGTCATCTAGTCGAAGTCGGCGATGTGCCAACCCATAAATTGCGC
>BJGF01000102.1 GCA_014190295.1 Actinomycetes bacterium
GACAAACACTGGCGAGCGCATCGTCGACACAAAAGGTCGTGCGTCGAGAGTAACAACAGCCGGTGCTGCACCGTCGCTCGGCAAATATCTGCTACTCGCCTATCTCACCCCAGAACATGCCGTTGAAGGCAACGAGTTGCGTGTGATGTACATGAACGAGTTATACCCAGTGCGTGTTGCCCGAGTTGGTAGTCAACCAGTGTTTGACCCAACCGATGCACGTATGAAGAGCTGACCAGCAAGACTATTAACCGCCGATGAAAATTCTCGTCTGTGTAAAGCGCGTACCAGCACCTGGTGCGCGTATAAATATCACCGCAGATGGTCAACAAGTCGACACTGCATTTTTGGGTTTCACTGTCAGCCCGCACGAAGAGTGCGCCGTCGAACAGGCTGTGCAACTCGTTGAAAAGCACGGCGGAGAAGTAACCGTGCTGACACTTGGCCCCGCAGAAGCCCAAGAGCAGTTGCGCACAGCAGTCAGCACTGGCGCAGTCAAAGCAGTGTTGGTGCCGATTGATATTCATGACTGGGATCCACAACGCACCGCACAGGCAATCGCCACGGTAATTTTGGGTCTAGAACTAGCAAACGGAAAATACGACTTGATCCTATTTGGCAACGAATCTGCTGATTCTTGCGGCTATCAAGTTGGCATTCGCACGGCGTTAAAACTCGACCGACCAATTGTTAATGGTGCCAAAGGTTTAGAAGTAGAGAATGATGTCGCAACAGTGCGCCGCGAAAGTGACGCAGGTGTAGAAATTTATAAATTAAAAACTCCTGCTTGTATCGGCGTAAAAGAAGGAATCAACTTGCCGCGATACCCGACCATGAAGGGGCGCCTTGCATCCAAAAAAGTTGAGATTACGCAAAGCACACCTTTGGGCGAAGTCGGCGGTCTGAAACTAATCACATTGCGTCGCCCGCCCGAGCGTGCGAGCAACACCAAAATACTCGGCACGGGCCCAGAGGCTGCATCTGCGGTCG
Source organism: Actinomycetes bacterium (assembly GCA_014190295.1). GTDB lineage: Bacteria > Actinomycetota > Acidimicrobiia > Acidimicrobiales > Ilumatobacteraceae > BACL27. The sequence continues at coordinate 991 of BJGF01000102.1, forward strand.
TAGATCTGCTTGAAGAACTGGGTGTTTTCAAATGACGGTTCTCGCTGTTGTTGAACATGATCGTGGCACGATCTCAACTGCGTCGCTTGGCGTCCTTACTGCAGCACGAAACCTTGCAAAACAAATGAACACAAAGTTTGAGGCACTGACGATTGGCGCAAATGCTGACGCACTTAGTGAAGTTATTTCAAAGTACGGCGCGACGACAATTCACCAGGCACACAACTCGGCACTCACAGATTTTGGACCAGAAGCGTGGGGTGAGTCAATCGCTCAAGTCGTCAACAAAACTTCTCCACAAGTTGTCATTGGTTCAGGAACCGAGCGAGGTCATGAAATCATTGCCCAAGCAGCAGCACGACTTGATCTTCCTGCGGCAATGAATTGCCTCGAATTCGACAAAGACTTCACCGGCGCTCAAGCATTAAAAGTTGTGCGTGCACGTTGGGGCGGATCGCTGATGGAAGAATCAGAACTTGACGCACCGATCAAACTAGTAACGCTTGCAAACCATATTGTTGAGGGCGCCCAAGATCCGACGAATTCTCAAATTGCGGTGATCGAAGTCGATCTAGATGATTCAGTTAAACAATCATTCGTACAAGACCGAGTTGAGCGCGTCGCCGGCGTGACCCTTGCGACTTCGCCAGTTGTGGTTAGCGGTGGTCGTGGCGTTGGTTCGGCAGAAGCATTCGCCCCGCTCGAAGAACTTGCTGGTCTATTGAGCGGTGTCGTGGGTTGCTCTCGTGCGGTAACCAATAACGGCTGGCGCAATCACACCGACCAAGTCGGTCAGACTGGCACTCGCATTGCCCCAGATATTTACATCGCTTGTGGCATCTCAGGAGCGATTCAGCATTGGGTCGGGGCAATGGCCTCAAAGAATATTTTGGCGATCAATATCGATGCACAAGCGAACATTGTCACAAAGGCTGGATATGCAGTCATCGGCGATCTGCATGTTGTGGTGCCAGCCATTTCGGCAGAAATTCGCAAACGCCAAAACAAATAGAGTTTCTGGCAAGCCATCTGGCCCAAATACCCTGATGGCCGTCAACTAAAACTAGAGTTTTACCCGTGACGACAGAGAATATTGAACCAAATCGACGCCGCGGACGGTCTCGCACCAGTGGTTCAGAAACTAAGTTGCCAGAACAAAGACCGTTCAAACAACCGCGAATGAAATACGCGCCAACGAAGGTTCTCAGCGACGACGAAATCGAATCGATTCACTTGGCAAGTTTGCGAATTCTTTCTGACTACGGCATGGATTTTTTGGACGCCGATGCTCGCAATTTGTTGCAAAAAGCTGGTGCGAAGATTACTGACAACCGCGTGCGCTTTGACCCTGAAATGGTTTTAGAAACAATCAAAACCTGTCCGAGTGAATTTAAATTGCACTCACGAAACCCTGATCACACACTAAACATCGGCGGAGACTGGATGGCTTTTGGTTCAGTCGGTAGCACGCCAAACTTTATTGGCTTTGATGGTGTGCGTCACCCAGGAACACGAAAAGATTACCAAGACTTATTGAAACTGACTCAAGTTTTTAACGTGATTCACTTTCTCGGTGGCTATCCCGTTGAGCCGATCGATTTGCATGCATCAATTCGTCACATTGAAACTTCTTTTGATGCGCTAACAATGACCGACAAAGTTTTGCATTGCTACAGCCTTGGTCGCCAGCGCAACCAAGATGTTCTCGAGATGACACGAATTGCGCGCCAGGTATCTCACGAGACTCTAGAAAATGAGCCGTCAGTTTTTAGTGTGATCAACTCATCATCGCCACTTCGTCTCGACACGCCAATGTTGCAAGGGATCATGGAGTTCTCGTCGCGCAATCAACTAATCGTGATGACGCCATTTACTTTGGCTGGGGCAATGGCGCCAATTACTTTGGCTGGTGCGCTCTCGCAACAAAATGCCGAGGCATTGGCTGGGATGACGTTCACGCAATTGGTGCGACCTGGCGCACCGGTTGCCTACGGTGGGTTCACAAGCAATGTTGACATGCAATCTGGTGCTCCAGCATTTGGCACACCTGAATATATGCGCACAGCAATGGCCGGTGGACAACTCGCCCGCCGATACAAAGTTCCATACCGCTCAAGCAATGTTTGTGCCGCCAATGCTCTTGATGCGCAGGCTGCCTACGAAAGCGTATTTTCACTTTGGGGCGCTATTCAAGGTGGTGTGAACTTTTTGATGCACGGCGCTGGATGGATGGAAGGTGGATTGCATTCTTCGCTCGAAAAGTTTGTGCTTGATGCTGATCTGCTTGGCATGGTCTCTGCATATCTAGATCCAATAGTTGTCGATGAAGCAACCCTGGCCTACGAAGCAATCGGTGAAGTCGGCCCTGGTGGTCACTATTTCGGGGTACAACACACACAAGACCGTTTTCGAGATGCTTTCCATAAACCAATGATCTCTGATTGGCGAAATTATGAAAGTTGGCAAGAAGGCGGAAGCCCGACTGCTGTCTCCAAGACAACCGAACTCGCGCATAAATGGCTGGACTCATACGAGACTCCAACTATTAATGCAGCAGCGCTTGAAGAACTTCAAGAATTTAGGGCGAGACGTCTGGCCGAGGGTGGCGTTGCTACCGATTATTAATAATTACGAAAGGTATTTGAAATGAAATCATCAGCAAGAGTTGTAGTAATCGGCGGTGGCGTTGTTGGCGCTTCGGTGCTTTATCACCTGACTAAAGCCGGCTGGACAGATGTCGTGCTCGTCGAACGCAAAGAATTGACTGCTGGTTCGACTTGGCACGCCGCTGGTGGCATGCACACTCTTAACGGTGATCCGAATGTTGCTAGGTTGCAGCAATACACCGTAAATCTTTACAAAGAGATTGAAAAAGAGTCTGGACAAAACTGTGGCATCCACTTGCCAGGTGGCATCCAGTTGGCCGATACTCCAGAGCGACTCGACTGGCTGAAAATGGCTCATGCTCGTGGTCGCTATTTGGGAATGAAAATGGAAATCATTTCGATTAAAGAAGCAAAAGTTTTAAACCCATTGCTTGAAGAAAAATATTTCGTCGGCGCTCTATTTGACGAAGATGAAGGCAGCGTCGACCCGTACGGCGTGACACATGCATATGCAATCTGTGCAAAAAATCGTGGCGCCGAGGTTTATACAAATACTTGGGTCACTGCTCTCAACCACCGACCAGACGGCACATGGGATGTAATTACCGATAAAGATCACACGATTCACGCCGAGCATGTCGTAAATGCGGGTGGTCTGTGGGCTCGCGAAGTTGGCAGAATGTGCGGTCTTGAACTGCCTGTCTTGGCGATGGAGCATCACTACTTGATGACCGAACCAATGGAAGAGGTAATCGAGTTCAATCGTGTCAATGGCAAAGAATTACCACACATGATCGACTTCGCCGGCGAAATTTATGCCCGTCAAGAAGGTCAAAGCATTTTGCTCGGCACATACGAACAAAACAATCGTCCATGGTCGCCAAAAGAGACACCGTGGGATTTCGTATTTCAATTGTTGCCACACGATCTCGAGCGCATCGCCCCAGAACTTGAGCGAGGCTTTGCACACTTTCCTGCTGTGGGTCGTGCGGGCATCAAAAAATTCGTCAACGGGCCATTCACATTTTCACCCGACGGCAATCCGTTGGTGGGCCCAATCAAGGGAATGCCAGGCATGTGGTCGGCATGTGCAGTTATGGCCGGCCTGTCGCAAGGTGGAGGCGTGGGGCTATCGCTTGCCAATTGGATGGTGCACGGCGACCCGGGCGCTGACATCTGGGGAATGGATGTCGCACGTTATGGCGACTTTGCAACACTCGAGTTTACAAATGCAAAAGTTCGCGAAAACTATTCACGTCGCTTTCGCATTACCTTTCCTAATGAAGAACTAACAGCAGCACGACCACTGCATACGACACCAATTTACGATCGTTTGCTTTCGCATAATGCAGTGATGGGTGCTGGCTTCGGTCTTGAACATCCGCTGTGGTTTCAAGATAAGGGCAAAGATCCAATTGAAGATGTTACTTTTTACCGTTCTAACGCGTTCAATAATGTCGGCGAAGAATCGCGCGCCGTGCGCGAGCGTGTCGGATTCTCGGAAGCCTCAAACTTTGCAAAATACAAAGTCAGTGGCGCGGGTTGCGCAGTCTGGCTGCAAAGTTTATTTACTAATTCTTTGCCAAAAATTGGTCGCACAGCATTAACTGCGATGCTCAACCCCGAAGGCAAAATCGTTGGCGAGTTTTCTGTATCTCGCATTGGCGATGAAGAATTCTTTTTATTCGGATCTCAAGCCGCCGAAGTTCATCATCCGCGCTGGTTCTTGGCACATCTGCCCGCAAACA
>BJGF01000103.1 GCA_014190295.1 Actinomycetes bacterium
ATGGTTTAAGGCTCAATGATCCATACATCATCTTTCCTAATTTCTACGGTATTTCGATTGCGTCTTTATTGCTTTTCCGAATCGTGCAAAGCCGATGGCCAAAAGTTAATCCAAAACTTGATATTGCTCGGTGAGCATTGTCGCCTGAGACAGAACTATCGTTGACGCCGTGGCGAGAAAAACTGCAGAGCACGAAGGCCATCCTGATCATCGCGCACTTGCTGGTGGTTCAGCGCGAGCCGGAGTCTTTGGTTTTAGCGACGGCTTGGTTTCAAATGTTTCGTTGATAATTGGTTTTGCTGCGGGAGGTGTCAACTCAAGTGTCGTACGACTCGCAGGTATCGCAGCCGCTGTTGCGGGTGCGGCAAGCATGGCTGCGGGCGAATGGGTTTCGATTAGCGCACAAAACGAATTGATCAAGCGCGAGATGGCTCTTGAGTTGCGCGAACTTAAATTGCACCCTGAAGCCGAGACTTCAGAGTTGGCAGCGATGTATCGCCAACATGGCATGTCGCGTGAGCAAGCATCGGCGTCGGCAAAAGAAGTGATGCGCGACCCAGAACGCGCCGTGATCGTGCACGCGCGCGAAGAGTTCGGTGTTGATGCAGACAATTTACCGAACCCAATTCAAATTGGTTTCATTTCAATGGTCTCATTTTTGGCTGGCGCAATGTTGCCAGTATTGCCGTGGATCTTTGGCGGTGGCAACGGTGCAAAATATACATCAGTGGCCGTGGCTGTAATCGCTGCGGCACTTGCCGGTGGTGCGATTGGTCAACAAGCCGAGCGCTCTGTGATAAAAAGTGCCGCACGCCAAGTTTCGATCATGTTGCTCGCCGTTGGCATTACATATCTGATCGGCCGACTCGTCGGAACAACAATCAACTGATATGTCTGTCGGTGCACAAACAAATGTCTATGGTGAGCCAATTGAACCCTGCAATTTTGACCCTATAACTGGTTTCTTTCGCACCGGATGTTGCGAAACTGGTGGTGACGACACGGGTGTGCACACTGTTTGTGCAATCATGACCGCAGAGTTTCTTGAATATTCAAAATCGGTCGGCAACGACCTTTCAACGCCGATGCCTCAATATGGTTTTGCTGGTCTCAAACCTGGCGATCAGTGGTGTTTATGTGCACCACGCTGGCAAGAAGCCTTCGAAGCGGGCAAAGCACCGAATGTCCGCTTACGTTCAACACATACTTTGACACTTGAATTTGTTTCTCTAAAAGACCTAGAAGCCCACGCTGTAACTGATTAAAAGTTACGCGCCAGTCAGTGCGCGCCAACTACCAGGCATGCCTGTGCGAACTTGTTCTTGCGTCATCAACATCGTGCTTTCAGGAATCATGTCAACAAGCTCGCGCAACTCTGAATAGTGATGAGCGGCGTCACCCAAACCAGTAAAAAGTGTTTTGCGTCGCGCGACCAGATCTGCTGGTGGGTCAAGCAACATCCACCCCCAAATGCCAAATGCAATTGTCAAATCATGAATCACTGGGGCGCGACCAAATCGAGAAGCGCGACGCAGTGCGATTGCGAGCACGCCGCGAATCGCATCATCTGCTGACTCGCCTTGTTGTAAGACGATTGAGTCACGCAGACCTTCGGCAAGTTTCAAGGCATAACCCTGGTCTGGGCCCTGATGACCGAGTTTTTGACCTTTAGGTTGACTAGTTGTGATCGCCGCTGGACGATCATTGCGCCAAGGTGCTGGCACATGTTCGGGCGACGAATAAGAACGAGGACGATCAATTGGATTGACCTGAGTAAATTTTGGTGCAGCCATGAAGCAAAGAGACTAGATCAAGAATGCATGTGCAGTAGACCGTAAACCAAAGATTCTTCAAGTGCACGCCAAGATGCTTCAATGATGTTGGCTGAAACACCGATAGTTGTCCAAGAACGCTCGCCATCTGTGGCATCAATTAACACACGAGTAACTGCCCCGGTCGCAGAACCAGAGTCAAGAATTCGAACTTTGTAATCGGTTAGATGCACATGCTCAAGTTGCGGGTAACTGCCACGTAATGCTTCACGCAAAGCCGTGTCAATTGCATTTACCGGACCGTTTCCTTCGGATGTATATACATTTCGATCATCGCCAACCCAAACTTTGACAGTTGCTTCGGTCGTGAAAGTTCCAGAGGCGGCTTCATCGGTGATTACACGCATTGATTCAACTTTGAAAAATGATTGCTCCCATCCGGTGGCACGGCGCATCAACAGTTCGAGCGATGCATCAGCAGCTTCGAAGTGATAGCCCTCAAACTCAAGTCGTTTGAGATCATCAAGCACTTGATTAATCGCCGGACCATCCATTTTGAGATTTAGTTCTTGGGCCTTCATCGAGATGGTCGCGCGACCAGCCATTTCTGAAACCAAAAAGCGTGTGCCGTTGCCAACAAGTTCTGGTGCGACATGCTCATAGGCATCTTTGGCCCGAGCAATCGCCGAAACATGCAAGCCGGCTTTATGGGCAAACGCCGAGACGCCGACATATGGCGCCTGCGGGTTCATCGGACGATTGAGAACTTCGGCAACGTGATTGCTGACCTGCGTGAGACGCTCAAGATGTCCGTCGGGCAGACATTTGTAACCAAGTTTTAGTTGCAAGTTCGGAATCACAGTCGTCAAGTTTGTGTTGCCGGTGCGCTCACCGAGACCGTTCAGCGTGCCTTGCACATGGCGTGCGCCACTAGCCACGGCTGCCAGTGAGTTAGCAACTGCACAACCAGTGTCGTCGTGACAATGAATACCGATTACGACATCGTTGCCAACATGGCGACGCACATCAGCGACGATTTTTTCAACTTCATTTGGCAACGACCCACCGTTGGTGTCGCACAAAACTAAATGTGTCGCACCATTGATAATTGCGGCTTCAAGCACGCGCAATGAGAACTCTGCATTGTGCTTATAGCCATCAAAGAAATGCTCCATGTCAACTAGTACTCGTCGATCGTTGGCAACGAGAAACTTGACCGAGTCACTGACCATCGCCACGCCCTCATCAAGCGTGGTTTGCAGAGCCTGCACAACGTGATAATCAGAGCACTTGGCGACGATACAAACCGCACTTGTCTCGGCTTCGATTAAATTGCGCAGTGTTGCGTCGTCGTCGACTTTGCCCAACGGACGTCGTGTCGAACCAAAAGCAACAAGAGTTGAGGTTTTGAGTTTTAATTCAGTTCGAGCTCGAGAAAAAAATTCAATATCTTTCGGGTTTGCACCTGGCCAACCACCTTCGATGTAATGCACGCCAAGATAATCAAGTTGTTCGGCGATGCGCATTTTGTCTTGCACACTTGCTGAAACACCCTCAACTTGCATGCCGTCACGCAACGTCGTATCAAAAACCTCGACGAGTTCGCGTGCATCAGACATAAATTACTTAGCTAACTCGCACCATTGTTTGTAACGGTCATCTTGACCTCGAACAGCCTTGGCATAGGTTGATGCGATGGCTTTGGTCATCGGCCCTGGACATGGAACTTTACGATCGTCAACCGAACTCACAGAACCAACCTCGGCAGCAGTACCGCACACGAAAATTTCATCGGCGATATACAAATCGCTTCGTGCAATATTGTCGACACGAATGTCGAAACCCAAGTCGCGAGCAATTTTTGTGACACTTGACTGTGTAATTCCCTCAAGTGCACCAGCCGAAAGTGGTGGCGTCAGGATTATTCCGTTACGCACACAGAAAATATTTTCGCCTGTACATTCTGCGACTAAACCATTCGGTGAAAGCATGATCGCTTCGTCGTATCCGGCTTTGAGTGCTTCGACTTTGGCAAGTGACGAGTTGACATAGTTGCCAACTGTTTTTGCAGCCGGTGGCATCGTGTTGTGGTCGTGACGGGTCCATGAAGAAATCTTCATTCGCACACCCTTATCAACAGCATCATCGCCGAGGTATGCGCCCCATGGCCAACATGCGATCGCGACATCAACTTTGCATGGCAAAGTGTTTAATCCCATTTCTCCGTATCCGTAATAAGCCAGTGGACGCACGTAACAAGATGGCAAGCCGGTTGACACAACTGTCTGCTTGACCGCATCCACAAGTTCTTCAACCGAATACGGCATATCCATACCCATGATTTGTGCACTGTTGTGCAAACGCTTGATGTGATCTGTTAAACGAAAAACCGCTGGACCATTTTTGGTTTCATATGCGCGGATGCCTTCGAATACTCCAGTGCCATAATGCAAAGTATGTGTCAATACGTGCACCTTCGCGTCGTCCCAATTGACGAGCGAACCATTCATCCAAATTTTTGGGGTTGTAGTAATTGGCATTGAAACTCCTGAATCAACTTAAATAAGGCTACTGCGAAGACTTAAATAGTCGGCTTGCATTAAATCTCTTTAATTAACTAGTTAAATGCTCGCCTTTACACGCCTAGCGATTTCGTCACCAACTTCTATGGTCGTGCCGGTCACCGACACTTCACAGGCAACTCGCAAAGCACCAGCAGCCGTTTCTTCGCCAAGAAACTCGAGCATGTGCGCCGCCGACAAAATCGCCGCTACTGGATTAGCAACACCTTTGCCGGCGATATCTGGAGCAGAACCATGTACCGGTTCAAACATCGAAGGACCACTTCGCGAAGGATTCAAGTTTGCAGACGATGCAACACCAATGCCGCCAGACACTGCCCCACCCAAGTCGGTGAGAATGTCACCAAACAAATTGTCTGTGACGATTACGTCGTAGCGGTGTGGGTCTTGTACGAAATAAATACATGCTGCATCAATATGGTTGTAGGCGGTCACAACATTCGAAAATTCTTGTGCGACGCGATCAAATGTGCGTTGCCATAAATCTCCGGCGAATGTAAGCACATTTGTTTTATGCACAAGCGTGACATGCTTACGCTTACGAGTCATTGCAAGTTCGAACGCATATCGCACACATCGCTCAACACCCTTGGCCGTGTTGACACTTCCTTGAGTCGCAACTTCATGCGGTGTGCCACGGCGCAATACGCCACCTTCGCCGACATATGGACCTTCTGTGTTTTCACGAATCACAATAAAATCGTGTGGTTTTGTTTGACCTGGCCCGACGCCAGCAAACGGACGACGATTTATATACAGATCTAATTCAAAACGCATTTTAAGCAACAAGCCACGCTCGATAACGCCTGGTGGCACAGCAGGTGTACCGACTGCCCCGAGCAAAATTGCGTCAAACTTTCGCAACTCGGACAATGTCGGGTCAGAAAGAATTTCGCCATCGCGAAGATATCGAGCGCCACCTAAATCAAAATTAGTTATCTCA
>BJGF01000104.1 GCA_014190295.1 Actinomycetes bacterium
AGCGTCTGAAGTGAATCGAAAACTTCGGTGGCTGACCAACCGATGTGTGGCAGGCCAGAACCTGGCGCAAGAGTGCGGTTGTTAGTTGACTCTGTATTCATTGCCGTTTCCGCCTATAACAACTTTACATAACTAACATTATGGGCGAACACACAATAGCCAACGAACACGAACATATCTCAGGCTGCACGACTTGGACTTGGATGAATCTGGTCTTCGGCTAATGGTTTTGCCGCCAGCAACAACCACTTCAGCGCAGCTTTGAAATCTCGAGTCGTCGGATCTATTGCCGGATCTAAGTCAGCCTCAACATCGGCAATCGCGCACTTCAGCACATAAACCAAGTCTCGCAATGTGTCGAGTTCTTTACGGGCGATCACTAGTTCATCCTCGCTGAGTTGCAATTCGCTGGCACGTTGGCGGGCCACCCAATCCCATTGTCGACATGATTGACTGCAGAACCGTCTTGGCCGACCTGCACCTGGTTGTTGCTCGAATGGCGATCTGCACCACTGGCACCTATTTTTGGAGGTCGAAACTAATTTCGTCATGACAAAAACCTACGCTAGGTCTATGTTGTTTTGGTGGATTAACCAGCAAGCAGTTACCGATGTCGAGCAAAGGCATACTAATTAGATGGCAATCACCCATCCGGCCCCCAGTCGCTTATTTACTTCCGACAATGCCGCAGGTGCCCACCCCGATATTCTCGCGGCGCTCGTTTCTGCCAACGAATCTCATGCTCTGGCTTACGGTCAAGACAAATATACAAAACAGGCCAAAGAATCTTTTGCGAGACTGTTCGACGCTGATGTACGAACTGAGTTTGTATTTGGTGGCACTGGCGCAAATGTTTTGGCACTCGCCTGCATTCTCAAACCTGCCGATGCGGTTGTTTGCACATCGTGGGCACACATCGCCGTGGATGAGACCGGTGCCCCTGAAAAAATTCTCGGGGCCAAGTTGATCGATCTGCCGTCAACCGATGCCAAACTTCGTCCAGACGATATTCGCTCGGTGCATCACATGCGCGGAAATATTCATCACGTTCAACCCGCTGTTGTATCAATTACTCAATCAACGGAACTCGGCACGGTTTACACACCAGAAGAAGTTCGCGCATTATGCGACACCGCGCACGAACTTGACATGCTCGTGCATATGGACGGTGCCCGACTGTCTAATGCTGCGGCAGCATTTGGCGCTACACCTGAGGCATTGCGAAGTTTCACGATCGATGCTGGTGTAGATGTTTTAAGTTTTGGTGCGATGAAAGCTGGCGTAGTGTTCGGCGAAGCGGTTGTTTTTTTGAAACCTAATCTTGGTGATCGCGTAGAATATATTCGCAAACAAATAACTCAGTTGAATTCGAAGATGCGGTTTATCTCGGCGCAATATGTCGAACTTTTGGAAACCGGTTTATTTTTCAAACTAGGTGCTCAAGCCAACGCCATGGCGCTTGGTTTATACAACGCCACAAAACATCACAAGATTCTTGGGCTGACCACTCCCCCTGTCGTAAATAGCTTGTTTCCGATCCTTCCTCAGCCGGCTCGAAGCGCCTTGCAAGACTGGTCGTTTTTTTGGGATTGGGACATCGAGGCCCAGCAAGTGCGCTGGATGACCGCCTGGGACACGACTGCAGCCGATATTGAGTCCTTTGCCCGTGGGGTTGAGGCAGCGCTGGCGATCTGATTTCCTAACTAGCCATAATTGACTGGTTAGTTAGTTATGCGCTACATTCATCGGCGTGTCAACAAGCGACTTCTTCGTTAAGCGACTTGAAACCAACGACAAATGGATGAACGATGCCGCCTGTCGTGGTCTTAGCGATGTGTTTTTTCCGGCTCCTGCTGAACGACCTCAAGCAAGAGAGCGTCGCGAAGCAATGGCACGCGAAGTCTGCAATTCATGTGAAGTTCAGACTGCTTGCAAAGATTTCGCCCGCAATCATCATGAATACGGTTTCTGGGGTGGCGAATCTGAAGAGCAACGGCACCTGGCTGGTTTTCACTTGATCGCACCGATAGGTATTAGAGCCAACTCTAAATAATTCTTGCGATCGCAATCTGCGAGACTAGCGAGACATGGTTTTTAAAAATGGTTAAGTTGCTCGCAGACTCGTTGCCCAACGCCGTCGAAAGCGTCCGCGATGCTTGGCTCAACTACGGTGACCCGAGAAGCATCATCAAGTTCGACGAAGTCAGTGCGCATGTTTCAACCAACCGTGTATTTCGTCTGACGATGTCGGATAGTTCACATCTAATCGCAAAAGTCAGTTCTTACGGTTCGTATTTTCTTTTCGCCGAAGATCACGACCGTCTCGCCCGCTGTAGTTCTCAATTGCGGGGTGGGCGTTGGTCAGGGTTTCTCGCCGAAGTACTCAGCAAAAACGGAAGACCATACACATGGTACGACGGCTCATGTTGGGCCGTGTTTTATACCGACGTGCATCGCGGTGACGGTCTCCCCCGCATTTTGACAGATGATGATGTGGTTACCTTGGCTCGTGAAATCGCCGAGTTTCATTTGGCGTGTGCGGCGATCTCGCCGACTTTGCCACCAACTTCAAATTCGGTCAAGGGTGATGCAGTTCACCTTTACGACTTGCTTCGTGAGCCTCAGGCTGCGCAGAATTTTGGTTTAGAGAGTTCGGACATTTCAATACTGCAACGTTTCACCCACGACTTACTGATGCACCTCGAGAAAGTTCACTACGACGAATGGTTGCGTATTCCAATCTTGGTGGATTGGAACCTCGGCAATTTTTCGGTTGAGCCAACTATTGGTGGTTCAAATAATTCGTTTCGCTTAGCAACACGCTGGGATTATGACTGGTTTCGAGTCGAATCTAGGTTGCTTGATTTCTACTTTCTCAGTCGCGTCTCATCAAGCACCGGCGACAAGACTCAGTTCTCGTATTCGGCGCACACTTTTACAGAGCAAAGATTTATTAAATTTCTCACCGCGTATCATGAGGTTTATCCGCTCAGCAAGACTGAAATCGAATTTCTTCCTTACGCTTTTCGGTTCTTCATTTTGAACTACGTGATTCGTGAAGGAGCAAGATTTTTTAGACCTGATCTATGCGCCCAATTTCGCCGAGATGCGGCACGCGAATATTTACTCAAATCTGAACGACTTGATTTAAGTGAACTATTTAAAATCGTCAGCTAGTCGCGTATCTTGCGCAATTCTTCGGCGAACAACTTGCCCTTCTTGACATAGATATCAGCGCCGATCGAGATATCTTCCTGACGTGCTCGGCCTGGTTTGATAGTTGCCGGCGAACCAACTGCCAGAGCACCAGGTGGCACGATCATGTCGTTTAAGACGACACTATTGGCGCCGACTATCGCACCTGTGCCGACAACGGCTCGATGTAAAACAATTGCTCCCGAAGAAACTTGTGCACCAGATTCGATCGTGCAAGATTCAAGATGCACCAGATGACCAATCACACAGTCGTCGCCAACAATCGTGGGTGTTTCGGGCATCGTATGAATCACGGTGTTGTCCTGAATGCTCGTTCGCTTGCCGATTTTAATTTCGCCATCATCACCGCGTAAAACCGCGCCTGCCCAAATGGTTGATTCTGCGCCGATCTCTACCGAGCCGATCACTACTGCCTCGGGATGTACAAACGCAGTCTGATGAATATTTGGCTCGCGCGAACCCAGTGCATAAATCGCCATGAAAACACGGTAGCGAATTTTGTACTCGGCACTGCAATCGCATTGGGGCAAACGCTCGCTTTTCAGATACCGTAAAGGCTCATGTCTCGGCGCTTAGATATCGAACTTACTAGTACTCGTGACGACGGAACGTGGACTTGGCGCGCCGCCGGTGCAAAAGTTCCAAAAGGCGTACTTGTTGCGACCCTTCTTCCCAACGAAAGCAAAATCGGAGACGTTCTAAAAATTGAAGCCGACTTCGACATTGATGGCATCACAGTTTTATCTGTAATTACCCAACGCGATAAAACTCAGAAGGCAACTTTGTTGCAGATGATTGATGACAAACCATTTGTTGGCGTCACTGAAAAACTTGCAAAAAAATCTCGGGATGACAAACCGCGGCGCGGCAAACAAGGTCCGCGCACCGATCGCCCAGATCGTGCACCACGTGAACCCAGAGCCGATCGCCCGGTGCGTGAACCGCGTGAACCTCGTGCTGTGCGTGCACCACGCGAACCCAGAGCCGATCGCAAATCGTTTCCTCCAACACCAGAGGTGCCTAAGCGTCCGATTGCTAAACGTCTTAAGCCAAAGCGTGTGCACCGCTCTGCTGTTCTTGCGTCATTGCCAGCTGAACAAAGGGCAGTTGCCGAACGAGCACTCGCTGGCGGACTCGCAGCAGTTCGCGATGCGATCAAAAAACAGAATGCCGAACTCAGAAAAGAAGGCAAACCCGAGGTCAAAGCCGACGGATTGGTTTCTATGGCTTCAGATATTTTACCAAAATTGCGTGTGGCTGAGTGGCTCGACAAGGCCGAGGCTGCAAAATTAGATATCGAACTACTCGACCTGCGCGATCTTCGTGCAGTTGTTGCAGGCAGTGATGACCCGATGGTCGTGCGCGACGAGACGACTCGTGTCTTGGCGAGCGAATTAAAAATTGCGCTCAAAATGCATCAAGAAAAAGAGATGACTCAATGGATCGACGACATGAAGTCGGCAGTTGAAGTTTCACGCGTGGTACGTGCATTAAAACTTTCTGGTGAGCCACCAAAAGCCGGTGTTTTGTTTCCTGCTGAACTCGGTGGACAAATTGCCAAGGCGGCGACCGATTCGTTGGCTATTGATGCTGGCGCCGATCGTTGGATTGCAGTTCTTGAGGCTCTCGCTTTTTCGCCGATTCGTGCGCAAGTAAAACCTGCTGGCGCCCCAGTTGCAACAACCGATGCATTGCGCGAAACGGTGAAACGTCTCGCCCCGTTGTTGCCGCAGATCGCCGCCCTGTTTGGTATTGAAGTTGCACCAGGTGCTCAAGCGCCACGACCTTTGCGTCCACCACGCCAGGCTCGTCAAGTTCGGCCACCAAAAGCGAAAAAAGAAATCAAACTAGTTATTCCTGCGGCACCAGTCGCGCAAGATGCAACGCAAGTTGCGCCTATTGAAAGCACATCAGCAATAGTTGAGCAAACTCCTGAGTCCCCGTCTTTGTCTGAGCAGGCTTAGTCCCCTACGCTCGCGTTATGGCAAATATCGTCGAATATGAAG
>BJGF01000105.1 GCA_014190295.1 Actinomycetes bacterium
GGTGGATCCAGCCGTATTCGGTCTAGTGCATATTCGATAACCGCGTCTGCGAGTTTTTCGCTGTCTTGATCGTGATAGTGCATCCAGTATCCATCAGACTCATTGCCCGAGGATGGATGGACTGGGAGATTTGTCACCATGATTTTTTACTCACGATGCCGAACTCTACTTGCACGAAAAGGTATTCTTTAAACATGAAAAAAATAGGTCGTAAATTCTTGCCGGCTTTAGGCATTGTGCTTGCAGTGTTGTCTTTTGGTGCTTGCAGTTCGAACAGCAGTTCTGCGTCGGTTGATCTTTCGCCCGAAGCCCAAGCAGGGCACGACCTCGCTACTGCGTCTGGGTGCGCAAGTTGTCATGGATCAAATGGTGAAGGGCGTACTGGTCCAAAATGGGTTGGTCTGGCTGATTCGCAGGTAACACTTTCGGACGGCACGACGGTCACTGCTGATGATGCATACCTCTACACTTCAATCAAAAATCCGGGGGCTATGCACCGCAAAGGTGTCGTGTCGCAAATGCCGAACAACAATCTCACGGACGAAGAAATCGCCAGCATTATTGTTTACATTCGCGCGCTCAAGGGCTAATTAAATAAATTAAGCAAGCGTTACGAGTTCTAGCCATGACTCGTTGAAATAATCTTCTTGACCATCAGGCATCAGTAAAATTTTCGTTGGTGCAAGTTGCTCGACGAACTCTGCGTCGTGACTAACCAAAACGATTGCGCCTTCCCAGTTCGAAAGCGAGTCAGCCACAGACTGACGGCTTGATGGGTCGAGATTGTTCGTCGGTTCGTCAAGTAGCAACAAATTATTTTTTCCGACCATCATCATCGCCAACGCAAGTTTTGTTTTTTCTCCGCCAGACAGCGTCGCCGACTCTTGATATACCTTTTCACCAGACAAACCAAACATGCCGAGCATCCCCCGCAACTGAGTCTCAGTTAGCCCTAACGCCGACGGTGCTTGATCACGCATGTGCTCAACCAACGATCGTTGTGGAATCAGGTTGTCATGTTCTTGCGCGTAGTAACCAACCTGCACGTTGTAACCATATTTAAACTCACCGTTGTCAGGTTTGACTTCACCTGCCAAGATTCGCAATAACGATGTTTTGCCGGCGCCATTAAGACCAAGCACCAACAATCGCTCACCACGGCCAAGATCAAAACTTACGTCATGAAAAATGTCTGGACCGCCGAAAGTTTTGCGTAGGCCATCGACGGTCAGCACGGTCTCTCCGCAATGTGGCGGTTCAGGAAACTTAACTTTCATTACGCGTGCGCCACGAGCAGCGTGCACACGGGTGTCTTCGATTCGGCCGATTCGCTTTTCAATGCTGTGCGCCATCGCTGCCTTGCTCGCCTTGGCCCCGAATCGATCAACGACTCGTTGTAGGCGATCTATCTCTTTGCTTTGCTGTGTCGCTTTTTTCGCTTGACGCGCTTCGTCGGCTTCACGAGACACACCGTATTGCGTGTAAGTGCCCCGATATTCAACGATTGTTCCTTCAGAATCTTCGTCAGGGCGGTCAAGATGAAGAACACGTGTGATTGCCTCATCAAGCAGTTCTAAGTCGTGACTAATTACGAGTAGTGCACCTTTATATGAGCGAAGAAAATCGAGCATCCAAGTTTTTGCGTCGATGTCCAAGTGGTTTGTCGGTTCATCCAACAGCAACGTATCGCTGCCACTGAATAAAATTCTCGCAAGTTCAACACGACGACGCTCGCCCCCCGAGAGAACACCAAGCGCAAGATTGAGACGATCAGCTTTGATCCCGAGTCCTGCGGCGATTGCACGCGCTTCACTGTCGGACGCGTATCCACCTTTGAGCGCAAAACTTTCTTCGGCTTTCGCAAACTTCGCGACATTGCTGTCGCTGGCGGTTTCTTCCATTGCAATGCGAAGTTTCTCCATGTGAACAATGTCTTCATCGATTCCGCGACCGGACAAAATATGAGCGACGGCAGTTCTAGCGTCGAATGCGCCAGCAATACGAGGATCTTGCGGAAGATATCCGAATCCACCTTTGCGATTAATTACGCCAGACTTTGGTTCTGTTGCACCGCCAAGCACTTTGAACAAACTTGTTTTTCCGGCACCATTGCGCCCGACAAGACCGACCTTGTCGCGTGGCATTACCGCAAACGACGCGCCGTTAACTACGAGTTTGCCACCAATTTCCACACAGAGATCTTTGACCTGAAGCACCCGTCAAGGCTCGCACCGCTTTAGCCTCGCCACAACCTGCGACGCCATCGCCTAACCTGACACGAGTGACTGGTGCAACATTGGTTCTTGTCGGCAGTGCCGTGGCGATCATTTGCATGATGCTTTGCGTATGGGCAATAAGTCTCGTGATGCGCGATGCGTCAATAGTTGATATTGCGTGGGGTTCAGGTTTTGTGCTTGTGGCTTGGGTGAGCTACTGGCTCAGTGACGGAAACTCGACACGAAGTCTTCTGCTGCTCGTACTCACGACTATTTGGGGCGCTCGTCTCGCGTTTTATTTGGCGAAAAGAAACCTCGGCCACGGCGAAGATTTCAGATATCAATCAATGCGTCGCAAACATGGCGACCGATTTCCGATCGTAAGTTTGTACACGGTTTTTGCTCTGCAGGGTGTGCTGATGTGGATTGTTTCTTTGCCAGTGCAACTGGGTCAAGTTCGTCTAGACCCGAGTTTCGGTTTGCTCGGCGTGTTGGGTGTTCTCGTTTGGTGTGTCGGAATGTTCTTTGAGGCCGTGGGTGATGCACAACTCGCTCGATTCAAACGCAATCCCAACAACAAAGGACAAGTAATGGATACGGGGCTATGGCGATACACACGCCACCCAAACTATTTTGGCGACTCTTGTGTTTGGTGGGGTCTCGGATTAATCGCTGCAGAATCGGCTCTCGGAAAAATTGCATTGATCGGCCCTGTATTAATGACAGTGCTGTTAGTGCGAGTTTCTGGTGCCGCACTGCTTGACAAAATTATGTTGAAGCGAAAGCCTCAATACGCCGACTATGTTGCGACTACGAGCGGATTCATCCCGCGTCGCCCCAAAAAAAATTAACTAGTTTCAAGCAAACTTCTAAATAGTTAAGCCAACCAGGCGTGCGAGTTCTGCAGTTTGACCTCTAATCAGTTCATGGGATGCAACCGTGCGCCCAGGTTCGAATAAAACGAGTTGATCTGCAAGTGCAGCAACATCTACTAAATCATGCGTCACAATAATTGCAGTCAATTTTAATTCGGCGACAAGTTCAATGATCAAAGACCGCACAGCGATGCGATTGGTTTGATCCAACGCGCTAAACGGTTCATCTAGAAGCAGCAATTGCGGCGCACCAGCCAAAGCTCTGGCGAGAGCCACTCGTTGTTGCTCGCCACCCGAAAGCGACGCCGTTGGCAGTTTTGCAAGATGCTCTGCTTGAACTCGCCCCAACCAATGCGATGCTCGCTCTTGACGTTGAGCGCGATCGTGCGAATTGAGAAGTGCGATCGCAACATTTTCTATTGGACTGAGATGGGGTAATAAAGCCGCATTCTGTGAAACCATGCCGATTTTTCTATCCTGCGTTCTGACATGCAAAGACTTTTCTGCGTTCGCAAATTGCACATCGTTGAAACTGATCGTCCCTGATTGCGGTCGCAATAACCCCGCGACAGCAGCCAGGCTGACACTCTTGCCCGAACCAGATGGACCAAACAACGCTGTAATGCCGGGGCGTGCCTCGTAATGCACATCAACCACAAACAAACCCGAACTGATTTTCGCCGCAATTTTTAGTGTCATAATTTGCGCCCAGAAATTTGCGTAACAATCAACAACACGATTACCGCAATTGCACCGAGCACGAACGATCCAACACGGGCGGCATCTAGATCTCCAGATTGCACAGCATCGTAAACAGCGATCGGCAAAGTTTGTGTTCGATTCGGAATATTGCCCGCAACCATCACAGTTGCACCAAAGTCACCGAGTGCACGAGCAAAACCAAGCGCAACACCCGCACCGATACCTCGTGCTGCAACCGGAAACGTTACGACACGAGCAACTTGCCATTCAGATAACCCTGCGATACGTGCAGCGGCCTCGAGGCGCGCGTCGACTGATTCGATTGCTGCTCGTGCCGTACGCACAACATATGGCAGAGCCGAAATTGATGCTGCAATCACAGCGGCTGTTTGGGTAAATACGAGTGGTGCGCCAAATATGCGCTCCCAAGATTTGCCGATCGGACTATTTACGCCAAGTAATGTCAACAAGTAATAGCCCAACACAGTTGGTGGCAGCACAATCGGCAGAGTTACAACCGCTTCAATAAGAGAGCGAAACCGAAAACGACCTTTGGCGAGAACATAGGCAACTGCGATACCTGTGACTGATGCAAAAACCGTCGCCATTGCCGAAACACGCAAAGATAACCACAGCGGAAACCAACTAGTCATGGTGCAACGGTAGACGCGATTTCGGGTTGTTCAAATCCGTAACGCGACATAATTGCCAAGCCAGTCGGGCTTTTAATAAAATCTACAAACTGAATCGCCGCATCTTTAGTTTTTGTGGGCGCAGTCACAACAAGAGTCTGATTTATCGGCAAGTGCATGTTCGCTGGCACAAGCAGATATTTAGACTCTCCGCCGATCACGAGAGATAACGCCACGAGTGCAGCGTCGGCATTACCCGACTGCACTATCCGCAAAGTATCTGAGATATTCTCGCCATAAATTAAACGGTTTTCTAAAACATCGGCCATCTCGAGAAAACGTAATGTCTGCTGTGCTGCTAACCCGTATGGCGCGTGTTGAGGGTTCGCAATTGCGATTCTGCGAAATCTTGCTTCTTGTAAATCGAAAAGACTCGCCGGCAAAGTCAAATTATTGGATGTAACCACCGCTAGTCGACCAATCGTATAAACGCTACGAGTCGTGATGTCGCCAGTGCCAGATTTAATTACATCGTCGACATAAGCAGAGTTGGCCGATGCAAAAACGTCGATCGGCGC
>BJGF01000106.1 GCA_014190295.1 Actinomycetes bacterium
TCGCCGACAAGCGCCACAGCTGATTGTGTGGGGACTCTTTTGACAAATTGCGGTAGTAAAAACTTTACCGATCACTCGGCGAAAGTGAGATCGACTGCGATTTGCGGATGGCCTTTAACAGCACATCATTTGCTCCGCTATATGCCAAGCCTGGTGCGTCAAATTGTTCGAGCAGTTCGAGATCTGAGATTCGTGCGCTACGTGTTGGGCCGACAACACTCGGAAATTTCGTGTTGAACATCGCGGCAACTCGAGTGAGACCCCACTCGACTTCTTCTACATATATAAGGTCTGCTTGATTGAGGTTGTAATGAGGACGATCAGGTTTTGAATTGCCGAACTTAACCATCACGACTGGCTTTCCTTCGCCACCTGGCAAGCCCGACAACGGGCTGGCACCAGACTCAGCATTTGCAGTGAAGCCCGTGCCGGCAATAGCCGAAACACTCAAGCCAAGAGTTATTAGAACTGTTATGAGTTTGTTTTTTAGCATCCAATAAGTCTAGACGGTGGCAGCAGTTTGGCTGTGTCGCCAACTCAGTGTCGTTAGCCTGATTATGTGACAAGTAACGAAAACTCTCAACCCGCAACGACGGCAGTAACTGCTGGTCGTGATGGCTCGAACTCACTTGCGCCAACGCTCTCGACATCAAGTACTTGGTCGAGTTCTGGTCTTGAAGAAAGCAACAGACAAGCAAACGCATTGCATCAAACCGGAAACTATTCGCGATATGCAAACCCAACTGTTGAAGCATTTGAACACGCAATCGCAGAATTAGAAAACACTCAGGCGGCACTCGCCTTTGCATCTGGGATGGGCGCCGTTTCTAGCGTCGTGCTGGCACTTTGCTCGACAGGCGACCACATCGTGGCACAGAGAAATTGTTACGCCGGAACTTATGCATTTTTAGTTGGACCATGTGCTCGACTTGGCATAGACGTCACATTTGTTGACGGTCGCAACGCGCAAGAGTTCGCCACAGCAGTGCGACCAGGCAAAACAATGTTGGTGATGGCCGAGTCGCCGAGTAACCCTCATATTGATTTAGTTGACCTCACAGAACTTGGCAAGATTAAAGGACCATTCACACTCGTTGACTCGACACTCGCAACCCCATTGGCACAACGACCCCATGACCACGGTGTATCGATTGTTTTGCATTCAGCAACAAAAGGAATCGCTGGCCATAACGATGCAACTCTCGGCGTGATTGCCGCAGATTTAGATTTAATAAACGATCTCTGGGCATACGCCGTTTTACACGGTGCGACGGCTTCGCCATTTGATGCAATGAACGGCCTACGCGGAATTCGTACGCTTGACGTTCGATTGGCAAGACAGAGCGAATCTGCACAACAACTTGCCGAGTGGCTGTTGACTCAAAAAAATGTTACAGGTGTGCACTACCCCGGGCTCAAATCACATCCGCAACACGAACTTGCAGTCAAGCAGATGAACTACTTCGGTTCGGTGCTGTCATTTGAAGTTGCTGGTGGCAAACCTGCGGCATCAAAACTGCTCAGCGCATTAAAACTCGTGCGACCCGCCGTAACACTGGGCGGACCAGAAACACTAATCTCGCATTCGGCGTCAAGCACGCACAACAGTGTCGACATTGAAACTAAAACCAAAACCGGTGTAACCGATTCGCTTCTGCGACTTTCTGTTGGCTTAGAAGCCTGCGCTGATATTAAAAACGATTTGGCCAGCGCACTAGCAAAAACGAAATAGTTTTAGCGCTCTTCTTTGAAGATCACGTGTTTGCGAACAACTGGGTCGTACTTCTTAAGCTCTAAACGCTCTCGCGAGTTGACTTTGTTCTTGCGGGTGACATAAGTAAAACCCGTGTCTGCAGTGCTACGAAGTTTGATGATTGGACGCTTGTCTTTGCTTTTAGCTGCCATGACGGTTGCTCAGACTTTCTTTCCGGCGCGACGCATTTCGGCGACGACTGATTCGATACCACGTTTGTCAATTGTGCGAACACCCTTGGTGCTAACTGTGAGCGTCACCCAACGACGTTCTGATGGCAACCAAAATCGGCGCTTGTGCGAGTTGACTCTCCACCATCGCTTCGTGCGAATGTGGGAGTGAGAGATTGTGTGACCCTTACTTGGGGTCTTTCCGAGGACATCGCAGCGATTTGGCATTTAGACAGTATAGAGGGCACTTTTACCCCGATACACTTTGTCGTCATGAAACCCGACATCCATCCTGCCTATCAACCCGTCGTATTCGAAGACGCTTCGGCGAACTATCGATTCTTGACCCGCTCAACTTTGAAGACTGACCCGACCAAGACGGTTGTCTGGGAAGATGGCAACACTTATCCGCTTGTGCAGTTGGATATTTCTAATGCGAGCCACCCTTTTTACACTGGTCAAATGAAGATCATTGACTCGGCAGGTCGTGTTGAGCGCTTCAACAAGCGTTATGGCGCCCGCAAGAAGACAGTCGTCAAGAAAGAACCTGCTTCAAAGAAGTAATTAAATTTCGCGAATTATCGTTTGACGATTATTTCGCGTGAAAGATTTTTGATCGAAGTTTCGCCGATCAATGCCATCGTGCGAGAAATGCCACTGGTGATGTGGTCGAGTGCCCATTGCACGCCGAGTTCGCCAGCAGCACCAAGACCATATAGGTATGGACGGCCAAACATCACCGCTCTTGCGCCGAGTGCGCAAGCTTTAACTACATCTGATCCACGACGAATGCCGCCGTCGACGAGCACTTCAATTGAGTTGCCCACTGCGTCAATGACACTTGGCAATAACTCAATTGGTGCCGGAGAGCCATCGAGTTGACGACCGCCATGATTCGATAGTGCGATTGCATCAACGCCAAGTGATGCTGCGATCTTTGCATCTTCGACACACTGGACGCCTTTGAGCATGATTGGCAAACCAGATTCTTCGCGGATCCATTCGAGGTCTTTCCAGCTTAAAGTTGGATCGAATTGCGAGTTGACATAATCAGCCAAGTTGATTGCTTTTGAGCCGTCGACATCTGAGCGACCTGCGACCGCAGAAAACGTGATCGGCTCGTTGGTCACAAACTTATACGTCCACCTTGGATGCCGAATGCCGTCGATGAAAGTTTCGAGACCGATCTTGGGTGGCAGAGTAAAACCGCGACGCACATCTCGCTCACGACGACCGAACACGGCCGTATCAACCGTGACCATGATCGATTTGTAGCCAGCAGCTTTGGCGCGTTGCACAAGTTCGCGCGATAAACCGCGATCGCGCCAAACATAGAGTTGATACCACAACGGGCCAGTGGCGACACTGGCGACTTCTTCAATGCTGCGCGTGCCAAGTGTTGACAATGTAAACGGCAGAGAGTTTCGCCCTGCAACCCGAGCAACGGCGAGTTCACCTTGCGGGTGAGCAATGCGTGTGAAACCAGTTGGTGAAAGTGCGATCGGAAACGGCACTGGTTGGCCCATGATCGTTGTTGATGTGTCGATCTGCGAGACGTCGCGCAAAACCTTTGGGATCAGACCGAACTTTGCGTATGCCGAACTGTTATTGGCAAGTGACCACTCGTCTTCGGCAGCGCCGTCAAAATAATCGAACACACCGCCCGGCAAGTTTCGCTTGGCGAGAAGACGCAAGTCTTTCAGATCACCGCAAGCAGCCAGACGACGCTTGTCGCCATTGAGCTCGAGCTTGCGAAGTTGTACAACCGAGCGAACCGACTTGAACATGAATTTAGCCTAGCGAATTGATGATCTCAGAAACTTCTTCGACTGTTGTGCGCGGGTTGATAATGCAAAAGCGCAACACCGTTTCGCCGTTCCAAGTTGTTGGCACGACGAATGCTCGGCCTTCGTTCAGCATCTTGTCGCTCCATGTTTGATAATTCTCTGGCGACCAGCCATTTCGTTTGAACACGATTACCGATAGTTCTGGTTCGAGCAATAATTCAAGATATGAAGATTTTTTGATTAATTGCGCTGACTCACGGGTAACTTGCAATGTTATTTCCATTGCTTCTTCGTATGCCTCTGTGCCGTGTGTTGCGACGCTAAACCAAAATGGCAAACCACGTGCTCGTCGCGACAAGTGATGCGCCATGTCTGAGGGGTTAGCAAGTGAATCACCAAGATCCTGTTGTTGTAGCACCTCTAGATATTCAGCCCGTTGGGTGTGTGCGCGCCTTGCGGTGTCTGGGTCGCGATAGATCAGTGCACAACAATCAAACGGACCAAACAACCATTTATGTGGGTCAACGATAAAACTGTCGGCGAGTTCGATACCAACAAATAAATGTCGTACGCTTGGCGCGCATAATGCCGCTGCGCCGTATGCACCGTCAACATGAAACCAAGTACCGAGTTCGCGCGCTTGGTCACCTGCTGCAACAAGATCATCGATTACGCCGAGATTTGTTGTGCCCGAAGTTGCAACGATCGCACAAATACGGCTTCGATCTTCATCCTTAAGATTCGATATTGTCGCGCGTAAGTT
Organism: Actinomycetes bacterium; assembly: GCA_014190295.1. Lineage (GTDB taxonomy): Bacteria > Actinomycetota > Acidimicrobiia > Acidimicrobiales > Ilumatobacteraceae > BACL27. Next base: position 4,474 of record BJGF01000106.1, read on the forward strand.
AACTCCCGACATTCGGCCCTGTGCATCAGCCTCGACTTTGATTACGTCGGCATCCATTGCATTAACTGCAAGTCCGACAGATGAATGCGAACCTGAAGAAGTCACAATCAACGGACGCACGCGGTCGAAGGCGCCTTTGGCATTTTGTCGCCAGCGCCACCGAGCAGCAATTAAGGCTGAGAGATTTCCGGCTGTGCCGCCGCTGACGAACACGCCAGCACTAGTCGTTGGAAAATTCGCCAAACTTGCAACCCACTGCAACGCTTGGTTCTCTGCGTATACAGCGCCCGAGCTTTCAAGCCACGAACCTGCGTAAATATTTGACGCACTCAACACGAGATCAAATAGAACTGCACTTTCGGTTGGCGCACCAGGCACAAACGACAAAAAAGAAGGATGGTCGACGCTGATACATGCTCGCGACAGTTGTGTAGTGAAAATTTCAAGTGCACGCAAACCACCCAAACCTTCGGGAGTAATCGTGTTACCAACGA
>BJGF01000107.1 GCA_014190295.1 Actinomycetes bacterium
GTTTGAAGTAGCAGTTTTTACAAATCTCGGACAAGACCACTTAGATTTTCACAAGTCAACCGAAGACTATTTCGGTGCAAAAGCTCGGCTGTTTACAGACCACTTCACGAACAAATGCGTGATCAATAGAGATGATGTACATGGAGCATTGTTGATTGACTTGCTGGTGAACAAAAAAGAAATTGAGTGCGAGTCATTCAGCATCGATGACGCGCAACAAGTTGAAGCAGGTGTTTCAAAAATCTCTTTTATGTGGAGAGGTCAAAGAATCGAAGTCGCCACTGGTGGACATTTCAATGTGATGAACGCGCTAGCTGCCGCGACTGCAGCAGCCAAACTTGGTGTCGCTATTAGTGACATCGCGAAAGGTTTGGCTGCTGCAGGAGCAATCTCAGGACGATTTGAATCTGTTACTGAGGGCCAAGAGTTCGGAGTCGTGATCGACTATGCACACACTCCAGAAGCGTTACAAAATGTTTTGATTTCTGCTCGACAACTTGTCGCTGAAAACGCCAAAGTGATAGTTGTATTTGGCTGCGGTGGAGATCGTGATCATTCAAAACGACCTAAGATGGGTGCAGTTGCGGTGAAACTCGCAGATGTCATCTATATCACCTCGGATAACCCACGCCATGAAGATGCCCAAACCATCGCCAACGAAATTATGGATGGTGCGATTGATTCGACAAATGCACAAAGCAAAGTAATGGTTGATCTGAACCGTCGTAATGCGATTGCTAGCGCATTCGCCAGAGCCAAGCCTGGCGACATTGTGGTCATCGCAGGCAAAGGACATGAATCAACCCAGACAATAGGTGCGGACGATTTTGAGTTCAATGATGCCCTTGTGTCGAGAGAACTGTTGATGGCTGGCTCATGATCGCGATTTTGTTAGCCGCAGGGGTGGCGATGATTGCATCCCTTGCAGGTACTCGTTTATTGATGTTTATTTTCAAACGACTTGGCAAGGGTCAGCCAATTCTCGGCGCAGAAGATCGTGGTCCGGTGCAACATATGAGCAAACAAGGCACTCCGACCATGGGCGGAATCGCCATCTTGTTTTCGGCGGCCTTTGGTTGGCTTGTTGCCCATTTGCGAGATGGTTTGCCGTTCTCCGATCAGTCGATGATCATTTGGGTTGCAATTTTTGTTTTAGCGACGATTGGTTTTCTTGATGATTTTCTTAAAGTTCAACGTCAGCACAATCGTGGTTTATTTTGGAAGAAAAAAGGTTATATCACTTTTGGAATTTGTATTTTGCTCGCCTGGTGGTTGCACGTCGCAACTGGAGTCAGTGAAACTCTTTCATTCACACGCTCGAACTTTCCTGGGATCACTTTTACTTGGCCGTTATTCGTAATTTGGACAGCACTGATGGTTTGGGGAACATCCAATGCAGTTAATGTCACCGATGGCCTGGATGGTCTTGCAGCCGGTTCGGCATCATTTGGGTTCATCGCATTCACGGTGATTGCATATTGGGCATTTCGTAATCCACTGCTTTATCACAACGTAATTAACCCTCTTGATCTCGCGGTGCTCTCGGCGTCATTGGCTGGTGCATGCGGGGGATTCCTATGGTGGAACGCTGCCCCCGCAAAAATTTTTATGGGTGATGTAGGCGCACTCGGCATCGGCACCGCACTTGGACTGCTAGCAGTGAGCACGAATACACATTTATTACTGCCGATAATTTGTGGGATTAATGTTTTTGAGGCTGGTTCGGTCGCGGTTCAAATGGCCGTGTTCAAGGCATCGGGTCGAAAAAAGCGATTGTTGAAAAATTCACCGATACATCACCATTTTGAACAGAGTGGTTGGCCAGAAACAACTGTGATTATTCGATTTTGGATTATCTCGGCGATTTGTGTGGCAACCGCCATTGCAATTTTTATTGCCGACTTCACGAATATGCAAAACGTCAACGGGTTTCAACGCTGAAATGACGACGACTCTGGTTTATGGTCTGGCAATTGCCGGAAAATCAGTAGCGCGCGAACTTGTTGCTCGTGGTCAAAGTGTTCTTCTCGCTGATGACTCAACCGATCAACTCGATATCGAAACCCACGAAGTATTTGCGGCAGAACTTGGGTCACGATATATCTCAGCCCCAAATTCTGAACAGTTGCAAAAAATAATTAAAGAAGTGGATCAAATATCACCAGCGCCCGGCGTTGCTGAAGACCATCAAGTCATAAAAATGTCAAAACAACAGAATAAAAAAATTGCTTCTGAGATTGAACTTGCGTATCAATTTGAAGCACTTAACTCAGAGCCACGAAAAATGGTTGCAATCACCGGTACCGACGGCAAAACCACAACAACTTTGATGGCCGCGGCAATGAGCACAGCGGCAGGATTTCGATCAATGGCGGTTGGCAATACTGAGACGCCACTAATTGCCGCGCTCAGGAGTGATTCTCAAGTATTCGCAGTTGAGTGTTCAAGCTTTCGACTTGCATACACGCAAAGTTTTCGGGCGAAGGCATCTGTTTGGCTCAATCTTGCACCCGATCATCTGGATTGGCATTCGTCAATGGATTCGTATCGTTCAGCGAAAGCGCAAATATGGGCTCATCTTCTATCTGATGATATTGCTGTTGTACCACAAGCAGATGAGACGATTGGCGAAATTGCGCGCTTAAGTGGTGCTCGGATCATTAGCTTTGGCGATCAAGAAGGCGACTATCACGCACGTGGTGGAGTATTGACTTCGCCGCAAGGTCCGATTATGCGAATTGAAGAAATGCGACGGTGCTTGCCACATGATGTGACCAATGCTTTGGCCGCGGCTGCGATCACGATCGAGTCTGGTCTTGCGACTCGCCAAGATGTTGCAACAGCACTCGTAGATTTCACGAACGCACCGCATCGTATTGAACTGGTTGCAAGTGCTCATGGTGTGTCGTGGTACAACGACTCAAAGGCAACGAGTCCGCATGCGGCCAATGTCGCTTTGCGTTCGTTTGACTCGATTGTTTTGATCGCGGGCGGAAAAAATAAAGGCTTAGATCTCGGTGAGATGGCGAGTCAACCAAACAGAATGCGAGCGGTAGTCGCGATCGGTAACGCTGCTGGCGAAATAGAAAATGCCTTTTCTGGGGTTTGTGAAGTTCGTCGAGCGGATTCAATGCACAACGCAGTGAAGGTTGCGAACGAACTAGCCGTGACCGGGGATGTAGTTCTGCTTTCGCCGGGATGCACGAGTTACGACTGGTATTCGAACTACGGGCAACGCGGAGATGATTTTGCGCAAGAAGTTCGCGCCTTAATTTCAAAAAATAAAAATAAAGGAGACAAATAGTGAGCACAGCAATCTTAGAACCAGGTCGTACTCAGACTTTGGCAGAGCGTCGACGCGCAGTGCTCGATAAGCGTGGATTATTAGGAACACGTCGCCCCGCCCAAGGCCCACCAAATGCAACGCTTTTCTATATTTTGATAACCGTAGCGAGTCTCATCACATTCGGATTGGTCATGGTCTTGTCTTCTTCTTCGATTGTTGCGCTCAACCGAGGTTTGTCTCCGTGGAGAATGTTCTTTAAACAATTTATGTGGGCCAGTTTTGGTAGCTTGGGAATGCTTTTCTTTTATCTTTTTCCATATCCAATGTTGCGACGATGGGTATTTTTGGGGCTGATGGGCGCATACGCATCTATGTTGCTGCCGTTTGCTCCGAGTATTGGTGTAAGTACCAATGGTGCTCGTGCTTGGGTAAAAATCGGTCCAATAGGTTTTCAACCTTCGGAGCTTTTGAAATTTGCGCTACTCGCATATTGCGCAAACTTGCTCGGTCGCAGGCAAAACGAAATCACAGACCAAAAGCGGACAACTTTTCCGGTCTTGATGGCTTGGGGTGTTGCTGTTCTGCTGTGCCTAGTACAACGAGATCTGGGTGGCGCAATCATCATGTCGTGCATCGTGCTGACGATTATGTTCATGGCGGGTACTCCAACGAGGGTCGTTGTTTCACTCGCTTCCAGTGCGTTTTTTCTTGGTTTGTTGTTTACTCTCACGAGTTCATCTCGACGACATCGTTGGACCGCGTTTTTGAATTTGAATGAGACCAAGGAGCATTATGGATATCAAGTTTGGCAATCGATACTTTCTATTGCCAATGGAGGTATTTCTGGAGTTGGCGCGGGGGCCGGCACAGGCAAGTGGGGCTATGTTCCACTAGCGCACAGCGACTTTATTTTCTCGACGATTGCCGAAGAGTTTGGTTTGTTCGGCGTGATATTCGTGATTGGTGGATTTTTGATCTTCACTCTGTTCGGTTTGCAAGCAAGTATGCGTGCACCAGAAAAGTTCGGTGCACTACTGGCAGGTGGGGTGACAATGTGGTTTGCATTACAAGCATGCATCAACATTGGTGGAGTGTCCGGATCTATGCCAGTGACAGGTTTGACACTTCCGCTCATTTCATATGGCGGAAGTTCGCTATTCGTGTGCATGTCGGCAACGGGGCTGTTGCTCAATGTCGCGCGTAATATGAAGTGAGTGCTTTACACGACTAGAACGCCTTGATGGATACGAACCAGTCTGTATTTGCAGTAATCACTGGCGGAGGAACTAGCGGTCACGTTATTCCTGCGTTGGCGTTGGCAGAGATACTTATCGACGCCGGACATACAAGTCGGAATCTGCACATTATTGGCACAACCAATGGAATAGAAACAAAACTGGTTCCACCGACCAGAATTCCGATTTCGCTTTTGGATGTTCGTGGCTTTAATCGCCAAGTTTCGCTTTCGTCAGTAAGGCAAAATATTTCGGCGCTCAAGTCATTGCGGATCGCCATCAGACAGGCAGAAAAATTATTGCTGACGCTCAAACCAAAAGTCGTGATTTCAGTCGGCGGATACGGCAGTGTTGCTGCTTCGCGAGCCGCGACAAAACTTGGAATCCCATTTTTGACGGTTTCGTATGACCGGTTACCCGGATTA
>BJGF01000108.1 GCA_014190295.1 Actinomycetes bacterium
AAAGTGTGAGCGCAACCGATTCTAAAAAAGTACCAAAAATCAAAAGTTCAACAGTGAGATTTTCTGACCATTGCAAAACAGCGAGTACTGCGGCAACACCAAGTGCGAACAATGAAGTGACTGAAATTAATCGCCGACGGTCTATCATGTCGGCGAATGCTCCTGCATAAAGCGCAAGCAGAAAACCCGGCACTGCCCACGCAGTTTGCACGAGACCAACGAGTGTTGGCGAATCTGTGAGGGTCGTCATTGTCCATGCAGCAGCCGCAATATGCATGAAGGTGCCAATATTTGAAACCAAGCCGGCGATCCAAATCGCGCGAAAGGCCCGAATTTTGAGCGGTGACCAAGGACCATGCACACGACAAGATTACAAAACTAAGTAGATCGCAAGCATTCGTGGCGATTGCATCCACGCTTGCACGGTAGAATTTTCAACAGGAGCAACCAGCCGTGACGATTTTGACTCAACCCAATGTTTTGCCGTCAGCCAATGATGTCTGCTGGTGCGGCAGTGGACGCAAATATAAGCGTTGCCACAAACCACTTGAAGGTCGGATTCTGGCAGGCGAAGTGAGCCCGCGACGCAGTGTGCCAGCCAGTATTGCTCGCCCGCCATATGCCGACACGGGCGAAGTTGTGAGATGGAACGAGTCGGCGGTCAAGTCACCGGAAATAATTGAAAGAATGCGTCATGCCGGCGCCGTCGCCGCAGAAGTTTTGCGATTAGCCGGCGAGTGCGTGAAACCTGGTGTGACGACAGATGAGATTGATGCATATGTGCACGAGTTGTGTATTGCCCGCAATTCGTATCCGAGTCCGTTGAATTATTCGGGATATCCAAAAAGTGTTTGCACCTCTGTCAACGAAGTGATTTGTCACGGCATACCCGACTCGCGCAAACTTGAAGATGGCGACATCATCAACCTTGATGTGACTTGCTATATCGGCGGCGTGCACGGCGACACGAACGCAACATTTGCTGTTGGAAAAATTGACGATACGAGCCGCGAGTTGATCGATGCGACAGAAGAATGCATCTGGCGTGGAATCGAAGCAGTGAAACCCGGACGTCCATTGAGTGATATTGGTCGTGCAATTGAAGACCAAGCGAAGTTGTACAAACTTGGAGTCGTGCGAGCATTTGTCGGACACGGAATCGGCGAACAATTTCACACTGATATTCAAGTTCTGCACTATTACGACGCGCGCAATTCTGTGGTGATGCGACCGGGCATGACTTTTACGATTGAACCGATGATCACACTCGGCACTTGGCAACACAAAATGTGGGATGACGAGTGGACAGCAGTGACTGCCGACGGCAAACGCACAGCACAGTTTGAGCACATGGTTTTGGTGACAGAAACGGGCGTGGATGTTTTAACAGGTGGCCCCGGTGCTGTCTCGAGCGTTTCGCCGTTTAGCCGTAAATAAACAGCAATAATCCCGATAATTGTGCGACTTGCCATGCGATGTAGCGTTCAATAAAACGAACATCGGGGGCAATTATGGCGTTTGCAAAAGTTAACTCTCAGGAGATTTTTTACACGGACTCAGGCGGCAGTGGGCCAGTAGTGATTTTGGCGCACGGGTTTTTGATGGATCAAACGATGTTTGATGCGCAAGTTGCAGCACTGTCACCAGAATTTCGCGTGATCACTTGGGACGAGCGCGCTTTTGGCCAAACTAAATGGGACGGGAAAGATTTCAGTTATTGGGATTCTGCCGCTGACTGTCTTGGGTTAATGGATCATCTGGGCATTAAAAAATGCGTGATTGGTGGCATGTCGCAAGGTGGGTTCTTGACGATGCGCGCCGCGCTAAAAGCACCTGAACGCGTGACTGCACTTGTACTTATCGACACTGCTGCCGATAATGATGGCCCAGAAACTTTGGCCGGGTATCGGATGATGGTTGACACTTGGATAGAGCATGGACCGGTGCCCGACCTGACTTCAGTAATCGCCAACATCATCATCGCCGAACCAAACGAAAGTAAAAAATCGATTGCTAGGTGGCAGAATTTTACACCCGAAGCAATCAAGGCTGCTGCGAATTGTTTGCTTAATCGCGATGACATCACTGACCGTCTCAGCGAGATTAAATGCCCAGTAATTATTTTGCATGGCACCGCCGATACCGCAATTTCGATGGAGCGCGCTGAAGAACTACGCAAAGGACTGGTCGGGGCGGGCAAAATTGTCGCAATTGAAGGGGCTGCGCATGCCTCAAACTTGACACATGCAAATTTGTTAAATCCGCCATTGATTGAGTTTTTACGGCGGGTAACTAAATAGATTTAATGCAGTGATTTCAGAAAACGATATCGATCGCTACTTGCGGTTCGACCGCGAACAATGGTCGATGTTGCGGGCACAAACGCCGCTGACATTGGGCGAAAAAGAACTTGAGGCGGCGCGCGGAATTAATGATCGAATTGACCTGGAAGAAGTTGCGACGGTGTATCTGCCGCTGACGCGATTGATAAATCTTTACGTTGCCGCGACGCAAAGTTTGCACAGAGTTTCAGCGACATTTCTTGGCACGATGGCGCCAAAGGTGCCCTATGTGATCGGCATTGCCGGCAGCGTGGCTGTTGGCAAAAGCACTTCGGCTCGAATTTTGCAGTCTCTGTTGGGGCGATGGCCAGAACATCCGCGAGTTGAGTTGATCACGACTGACGGATTTTTGTACCCGAATGCGGTGCTTGAAGAGCGCGGGTTGATGAATCGCAAGGGGTTTCCTGAAAGTTACGACACAAAAAGACTGTTGCAATTTGTGCGAGATGTCAAAGCTGGTACATCGGAAGTATCGGCGCCCGTTTATAGCCATGTCGTATACGACGTGATTGCCGATCGAGAAGAAATAGTTCGTCAACCAGACATTTTGATTATTGAAGGCTTAAACGTTTTGCAGACTGGTTCGTCTACAAACGAGTTCGTTTCAGATTATTTTGATTTCTCGATTTATATTGACGCAGTTGAATCTGACATCGAAAATTGGTTTATCGAACGGTTTCAGACTCTGCGCAAGACGATCTTTCAAGACCCGAACAGTTTTTTTAAACATTTTGCAGACTTGACAGAAGAACAAGCCGCCTCACTCGCCCACGATATTTGGGTCGCAATAAACGGAAAAAACTTACAAGAAAACATTGCGCCGACTCGCGCTCGGGCATCACTTGTTCTGCACAAGGGCGCAGACCACAAAGTAAATGCAATTCACCTTCGCAAACTCTAAAAACCTAACGGTGGAGTGAGTTGAGATAGTTATATACGGTGATCCGCGAGACGCCCATCGCATCTGCAACGTCTTCGACTGCGCGACGCAACGTGAAAGCCCCGCGTTCATCTAACAAACGAATCGCACGTTGTTTAGTCGTACGAGACAAGTCTGAAAGTTTTGCGCCGAGTTCACGCTCAACGGCATCGATCATCCGATCTAATGCACCATGTAGTGCTGGCAGACGCACTGCTGCAATTACGACACCGTCAACTTCAAGTGGCACATCACCATTCTTGATGTGATCTGCATCAATCAGAGTTCCGCCGATTGCCGAGATCAATGGCTCAATCGATTTGAGCATCGGATGTTTTGTTGCTTTCATGATTCAAATCGGGACACAGAAATATTGACAAAAGTTGCGCCGTTGCTATAAGCAACTTTCAAAAGATCAGCAACAATCATCGGCAATGTTTCTTCTTCGGCGCTGAACAGAGAGCCAAATGGTCCGAAATCAACTGCAATGCCATGAGCCTCGACGGCGGCAACTGCTGCGGTGACGTGCACGCCAGGGTCTCCCTCGACGAATGGCTCAATTGTAAATTCGACAGTCAACATATGCCGTTCAATATACACAGGCGATTTCAAGCAACAATTAGCGGCTGTTGAACCGCCATAGGTACGATTAGCTATGGCAAAATCGGCGTCTAACACACCAGTTTCAGCAGCGCAAGAACGACACGGGGCAGCAGCCGGGCTCAAAGACCAGGTTGGCGGATTAATGAATTCGACGATTGCATTACGTCGCAATCTGCATAAGTGGCCAGAGATCGGCAACTCATTGCCGAAAACCCGCGAGCAAGTGTTGAGTGCACTTGAAGGTTTGCCACTTGATATCACCCTGCACGACACGACAAGTGGCATCGCGGCGATGTTGACCGGTGGAAAGCCAGGACCAACTGTGATGTTGCGTGGCGACATGGACGCATTGCCGATGCCAGAGGATACTGATCTTGATTTCGCATCAAAGACGGAAAACTGTATGCACGCTTGTGGTCATGACACGCACACTTCGATGTTGGTAAGCACTGCAAAATTGCTCAGTGATCGACGCAGCGAAATACCTGGTCGAGTGTTATTTATGTTTCAACCTGGCGAAGAGGGTTACCACGGCGCAAAATTTATGCTGGATGAAGGTCTGCTGAATGTTTCGAAATTAAAAGACGGCAGCGAGTCCCCGATTAAAGCTGCTTATGCTCTGCACATCACTTCATCGATGCCCGCTGGCATGGTTGGCACACGAAGCGGCCCCGTAATGGCGTCTAGCGATACCCTTTCGATAACGATCACGGGTAAAGGTGGCCACGCATCCGAACCATTCAGGACACTTGATCCGATTCCGGTGGCGTGTGAAATTGTGCAAGCACTACAAATGATGATCACGCGTCGCATTGAAACTTTTGATCCTGCAGTCGTGACGATTACGAAGTTGATTGCTGGCACGACAACTAACGTGATTCCTGAGACGGCGAAAATTGAAGGAACAATTCGTGCAGTCAGTGAAAAAACTCGGAACAAAGTTCATGATTCAATTCGTCGAGTTGCCGAAGGTATTGCGGCGACATACGAGATGCAGGCATCAGTTGAAATCAAACTTGGCTACCCGGTTACCGTCAACGACGCACCGAGCGTCGACTTTGCATTAGA
>BJGF01000109.1 GCA_014190295.1 Actinomycetes bacterium
TCAACACAAATGCCGAAAAATATCGCCAAGTTCTTGAAGTCAATCTCGTCGCACCGTTTATGCTGGCCAAAGCATTCGGCAAAATCATGCTTGACGCCGGCTCGGGCAGCATCGTCAATGTTGCATCCGTTGCCGGCCTGCAGGGCGTCGCCGATCGTTCGGCATATAACGCAAGCAAGCACGGACTAATCGGTCTCACGCGAACCCTCGCAGTTGAGTGGGGCGCCCGTGGTGTTCGCGTCAACGCAGTTTGTCCTGGTTGGGTGAAAACTGAAATGGATCATAAAGATCAAGCAGGCGGCTCATACACCGATCAAGACATCACCGATCACGTGCCGATGGGGCGCTTTGCCAGCCCGCAAGATATCGCCAAGGCCATCGCTTGGTTGTGCGACGGCTCACAATCGGGCTTCGTCAATGGCATCGCCTTGCCCGTCGACGGCGGGTGGACAAGCGACGGCTCATGGCAATCTTTGCGCCTGAAGCAACGCTAGAAACTTCCACGAAAAAAGTTACAGTTGAGGATGTGTACGACACAAACCCTTGGGTCTCGAACAAAGGTGACCTTCTCGCCGAGTTGAAAACTCATGTCGAAGCAAAAACTCACCTCGCTGATTACAAATTCGCCTCGGCAGTCGAACAGAACGCACTCGTCTACGACTGCGAAAAACTCAGGCCAATAATTGCCACCCACGAAGGCCGTCGTGATGTGATGGCCGAACTTGGTCGCGCACTACTCAGCGGCCCCGGCATTTTGGCATTTAAAAAAATGTACCCAGATACGTCAGTCATTGATCGCGTCTCAAAAACTTTCTGGCAGATCATCGACGAACAACACGCTCGCGGTGAAGCAAAAGGTGATCATTATGCAAAGCCGGGTTCGAACGACCGCATCTGGAATGTGCAAGAGAAACTTGCACTGCGCGACCCAGAAGCGTTTGTCGATTATTTCTCCAATGATTTTATTTCATTAATCGCAACCGCGTGGCTCGGGCCTGGTTATCAAATCACAACACAGGTCAACGTTGTTAATCCTGGTGGCGATGCGCAACAACCCCACCGTGACTATCACCTCGGTTTTATGTCTGATGATCAAGCGATGGAGTTTCCGACTCATGTTCATTTGCTTTCTGCATCAATGACTTTGCAGGGCGCTGTTGCCCACACCGACATGTCGCGCGAGAGTGGTCCGACGATGTATCTGCCTCATTCGCAAAAAATGGAGTCTGGATATGTGGCGTGGCGCAACGCCGAAGTAAAAAAATATTTCGCAGAGAACTTTTCGCAACTTGCTCTCAATAAAGGTGATGGCGCTTTTTTTAATCCGGCTGTTTTTCACGCTGCCGGAACTAATCAAACTAAAGATTTCAAACGCATGGCAAATCTCACGCAAATCGGGTCGGCATTCGGTCGCACACTCGAAACAGTTGATCGCGAGCAAATGTCAAATGCAATTTATCCAGTTTTGCGAGCACGCAAAGCAGAGGGCTGGTCAGAGTCTGAGCTCAAAAATGTTGTCGCCGCATCTGCAGAGGGATATGCATTTCCGACGAACCTCGATCGCGACCCGCCACTCAAAGGTCTCGCTCCGCAGTCACAGGCCGACTTGGTTTGGCAGGCTCTCTCTACAGATCAGACACCCGAGCAACTGCGCAAAGAACTTTCAGCACTGGCTGAGCGTCAAAGAACAGATTGCGCCTAATCGGCTAATCTAACTACAACTACCTAACCCATAACCGGGTTTCGAAAACGGAGAACAAAATGGCAAACAAAGAACAAAAAGGCAATTCGAACAACAAAAAAGTTGCGAAACTCTCACTCAAAGAGAAGCGCTTAAAGAAACAAGAAAAAAAGAAGCACTAATTTATTCGTTGCCTTGGCAGCGAGAGAGAGACGTGTTGTCTGTGGCGACCAAGCCGAGTGCATCGACGCAATTGATAGCGGTGCAAAATTCGCCGTGCAGGTTGGCAACCGTCATCGCGTGAATTAGTTCTGGGTCGCGATCAACGCCGTCGGGTCCGACACGATTTGATGATGAGCAACAATCTTCGACAACATAGGTGTCGAAGCCGAGGTTGCCAGCCATTCGGGTAGTAGTTTCAACGCAGAAATTTGTAAAAAACCCGACAATCACAAGCCGTGATATGCCAGCACGTCGTAACTGCACTTCAAGAGATGTGCCGATGAAGCCACTATTTACATCTTTTTTAACCACGATTTCGCCAGCAATCGGTTCAAACCCTGGTTTCTGTGCGCCAGTCGGTAACGAAAACTTGAGCGGTGAAGCAGCCTCGCGCGAATCGTGTCGGGTGAATGCAACCTGAAGATCTGCCTTGCGCCAAGCCGCAAGTAACTGAAGCATCTTTGTTTCAGCGTCGGGGTTATTTCGCCGACCGGTTGGTCCACCCCAGTGTGACAAAACATCGACGCCGACCTGTACATCAATCAACAATAAAGCCGAGTCTTTGCTGAATTTTTTAATCATGAAGTAGTTACGTTATCCAATTTGTGCTTTTATCAATTCGCGAATTTCTGGGGGCATGAAGTTATTTTCAGTTGTTGTCTCGGCTTCAACAAGTTCAACAAGCTTATTTGCAACATCGATTGGGTCGAGTTGATTCGTCGTCACCATCGTGCCGATTGCACGCAACAAGTCGGTGGCTGGCGCGCTAATTGAACCTTCGCCGAACCACTCCCACATCGATGCAGCCATGCGGTCATTAAAGCCAGTGTTGTAGGGCCCAGGGTTAATCAGTGTCACATCGATACCGCTCGGCGCCAACTCGGCGCGCATTGATTTGCCCATTGCTTCGAGTGCATGCTTTGTCATTGAATATGGACCAAACGATGGCCCAGCCATTACGCCAGCGATAGATGAAACGATGATCACGCGACCACTGCCACGCGCTGCCATCTTGGGTAACAATGCTTGAGTAATTGCAAGTGTGCCGAAAACGTTTACTTCAAATAGATGTCGCACCCGTGCCATCGGCACATCGGCCATTGGCCCTGTTTGTCCGGCACCGGCGTTGTTGATCAATACATCAACATCAAACTTGCTCGCTCCTGCGACGTCACTTGCAGAAGTGATATCAAGTTTCTCAACTTGCAACTGCGGTGCATCTTTGCGCAAGTCACTTGCTTGTTCGACCGTCTCGGTGGTGGCGATTACTTTGTGCCCGCGGGCAGCAAGTGCGATCGCCGTGCCTTTGCCGAAACCCGAACCTGCACCCGTGATCATTACGGTTTTGCTCATTTGGTCCTCTTTTTCGTTCGCTTATATTGTCTTGGTATCTGCAAAACACTACTTCGCACCGAGTCAAACTTCACCCTTGAAGCCCCCTCGAACAATGTCAGCACCCATTTTGTGCGCTGAGTGATCTAAGGTTGGGATATGACAGTTGGGCAAATAATCAACGTTGACGGCGAAGTAACAATGGTCGAACTTTCAGAGCAATCTGGCGAGTTTGCAATCTCAAACTCTGCACTCGAGCAAGCAACAGGTTGGAGCTTAAAACCCGAAGGCCTTTGCCGCGAACAAGTTTGTGTGCCGGTGCGTAATGCCGCCGCGCTGAGCAAAGACGGTCAAGTTGATCTTGGTGAATTCGCTCGACTGGTGCAACAAAATATAGTGATTGATTCTCAACGAAAGATCGTCGCGCTCGGCGAGCAGGCTCAAAATCGCAGCGCCTCAATGTCGACACTTGAAGCGCCAGACTTTACGTTGCCCGATATTCACGGTCGACAAGTTTCTTTCAGCGACTACAACAGGCGCAAAAGACTTTTGCTCGCATGGTCATCTTGGTGAGGCTGCCGCTACGAGCTGCCGGTCTGGCAGCAACTCACTAACGAACTACAAGACACAGGCTTTACGGTGATTGCCGTTGCCCTAGATGCCGATGAAGCAGCGGTTCGCGAGTGGGCGACAAAAGAGCCGATGTCGATGCCAATTCTGATCGACAAATATCACATCGTTGCCGATCTTTATGGAATCGTAAATGTACCCGCAGCAGTGTGGGTCGACGAGAACAACAAGATCGTTCGCCCTGCAGACAGCGTTCCAGGTAGCGATATGTTTCGTTCGTTTACAAATGTTGACTCAGAGGTGCATCACAATTTGTTGCGCAAGTGGGTTCGCACGGGCGAGCGCGACCTTGATGATCGGCAAGTTCGTGAGTTTCAAGTTTTGCCGAATCAAAATCTGCAGTTGGCGCGTCTACACCGCCGTATTGCAATTGCTCTACGCGACAGCGGCACAGACGCATCTGGTGTGACCGTTCATCTCGCTCGCGCCGAAGAACTCGCGCCACTTGATTGGACAATTCGTCGGGGCAATATGCCACTCGCGGGTGTCGACCCTTTTGGTGATGAGTTCTTTAAATTTGTTGGTCAGTGGTCGCAGGCTGGTCGACCGGGTTTCAAACTCGGCACAGGCCGAACCGACATCAAATAATAATTAATTCTTGCGAAATTCGATTTTGTCGCCGTTGACTCGCGTTTCGTAAACAGTCGTTGCAACTCGCACAGGCGAAGCCACAGGCTCGCCAGTCAAGACATTGAATCTTCCGTTGTGCTTCGGACATTCAATAGTTGTGCCGTCGACAAAACCCTCGGCTAGGTGCGCCTTGCCATGAGTGCAGAGGCCATCAATCACGGTGCAACGACCATCACCGAGTTTGATTACTGCATAAGTCGCATCTGCGACATCGCAGCGCACGACATCATTTGCGGCAACAGACACGAAGTCACAAGCGACTATCCACTCGTCACTCAAAGCGACCAGGCTGCAGTTTGCGGAAG
>BJGF01000110.1 GCA_014190295.1 Actinomycetes bacterium
CGGCCCTGTTTCACGACGTAGGCAAACCAAAGACAAGGTCGATTCGTGCCGGAAAAGGTGTCACTTTTTATCATCATGAAGCGGTTGGCGCGCGAATGACAAGAGAGCGAATGCGCAAACTTAAATACTCGACGCAAGATATCGAAACAGTTTCTGAACTCGTGGCGCTCAGTGCGCGCTTTCACACCTATCAAATGGGATGGACCGATGCGGCAGTACGTCGCTATGTGCGCGATGCGGGTGAACATCTTGCCGACTTGAACGTCTTGACCCGAAGCGACTGCACAACACGCAATGAAAAAAAAGTTGAAGCACTAGCACGAAGAATGAGCGAACTCGAGCAGCGTATTGCAGAACTTGCGGTGAGCGAAGAATTAAAAGCAATGCGTCCAGAATTGGACGGCTCTCAAGTCATGGAATTTCTCAAAATTAAACCAGGTCGAGATATTGGCGAAGCACTTGACTTTCTCATGGAAATCCGCATCGAAGAAGGGTTGCTTGGGGATCAGGAAATTCGCGCACGCCTGAAATCTTGGTGGGACTCGCGAACCAAGTAGGTTCAGATTCTGAAGTCCTAGTATTGAGGCCTAAATATTTATGACACGCAAATCTCAAAACACCACGCCAGTCACGACAGATGTCAATGACTCTGTTGGCGAAATTGATCATCGCCTAACTCGACGCTCACTGATCAATAATTTTCGCCGTGGTGAAGTTTCTCGAGATACTTTGTGCGACGCACATCCAGAACTATTACGCGTCGCGCGAAACTTTGGCCGATCAACTCGTGTCAAATGTCCGATTTGTGTCAATGATCAACTCGTCACCGTCTCATATGTTTTTGGTCCGCGGTTACCAAGCCACGGTCGGTTTATCGCAACTCGAGCCGAGGTTCAACAATTCGATTTACGACCCGAGCGTTTTACTGCCTATTTAATAGAGGTATGTCGGACATGTTCTTGGCACCACCTGCTTAAAACCCGTGTTCTTGGTGGACATGGGAAATCGGATAAGTCGGCAATCGCCCAATAACCCTGCGACAGGCCTGTGTCACTCTGTCTGCATGCCGTTACACTTTCAACTTCACATACCTGCCCCTTCGGGGGCCCCAACTAATCGTTGGGTCCGAAGGGAGTTTTTACGTTTATGCGTGCATACGAATTAATGGTCATTGTCAGTGGCAATCTTGAAGAGTCCGCTGCACACAACTGGATCAGCGTGATTACCAAATCAGTAACTACTGCCGGTGGCACAGTCCACGGCACACCTGATTGGTGGGGCAAGCGTCGTCTGGCTTATCCGATTAAAAAACAGAACGATGGTTACTACGCAATTTTCAATATCACAGCCGACGGTGGAGCACTCGACGAAGCCGAGCGCGCCATGCGAATCGCTGACGATGTTCTAAGGCACAAACTCCTCCGCCTTCCTGATGACGAAGCCGCACGTCGCGGTATGACCGTGTCAGCCTAAAAATATTTACAACAGAAACAATTACAACAGAAACAAAAGGTACAAAAAATGGCTGACAACAGCATCACTCTCGTCGGAAACTTAACTCGCGACCCAGAAATTCGATTCACAGCAACCGGTCGCGCAGTTGCGTCGTTCGGTATTGCAGTGGGTCGGCGTTATCAAGTCAACGGCGAGTGGCAAGAACAAACTTCTTACTTCAACGTCACTGCCTGGGGTCAACTTGGCGAAAATGCAGCAGCAACTTTGGCCAAGGGCACTCGAGTTGTCGTAACCGGTCGTCTTGAGCAACGCGAATACACATCGCGCGAAGGCGAGAAGCGCACAGCAATCGATGTAATTGCCGACGAACTTGGACCAAGTTTGCGTTGGGCAACTGCAGAAGTTAAGCGCACGCCAAAAACTGATGGCCAAAGCGGCGGAGCATCTGCTAGTCGACCAGCAAACTCAGGCACCAACCCAGGCACCGAAGCAACGCCATTTGATGGCGAAGAACCATTCTAAAACTCAACTAGCCGATTAACCAGCAAATCAACCAGACGATTAAGGACATTCCCAATGACAAGTAAATCCAACAAATTACGTGCACAAAAAGCGTTGTTGCGCAAACCAAAGAAGCGCTCAAATGTGGTGGTTACAGAAAAGATTGGCTTTGTTGACTACAAAGATGTCAATTTGTTGCAACGGTTCATGTCAGATCGTTCAAAGTTGCGCGCACGTCGAATGAACGGCAACAGTGTTCAACTTCAGCGTGATATCGCAACGGCTGTCAAGAACGCACGTGAGATGGCACTCTTGCCGTACACGAAGCGAGTTTCAGCAACACGCGCACCACGTGAGCGTGGCGAATACGGTTCTGATGACCGAGATCGTGATCGCGGTCCACGTCGTCCTCGCCGTGACGATTCGTCCTCTGGCGGGTTTTCATCGCGCACATCGGCCCCGACTGCACAAACGGTAGAAGTATCACCAAATATCACCGCTGAAATCTCAACTGATGACAGCGCACAAGGGGCAACATCATGAAAATTCTTCTTCGCTCCGATGTCAAAGGTGTAGGTCGCCGTGGCGACATCGTCAATGTTTCGGCGGGTCACGCACGCAACTTTTTGTTACCAAATGACCTTGGAGTTGTTGCAAATGATGGCACGGTCGCCCAAGCCGACATCATGCGCAAGGCTCAAGAACTCAAAGCTGCAACAGACCGCGAGACTGCCCGCAGTCTTGCAACTGCACTAGCAACCAAGGTGATCACAATTTCGGCTAAGGCCGGCAATGAGGGTCGTTTGTTTGGTTCAATCACGGCTGCCGAAATTGTTAAAGCAGTTTTTGATCAAGCTGGCGTAACTATTGATCGCAAGCATGTGCAACTAGACGAACCGTTGCGTCAACTTGGCGAACATGTTGTCGTTGCTGAATTATTTGCCGATGTTTTGGTAAATCTTTCACTCAACATCGTCGCTAAATAGCGTTAATTTTTAGTCGCTCTTTCCCTGCTTGTTTTAGGGTTATCCACATGAAAGTCACTTTTTCTATGGATACCTCTGTATTCGGTTACGCACTACAGCTTTTAGGGTCATTGATTTCCACTGGTTATCCACAGAAAAATCACAGGGTTATTCCCCTAGCAATCAACAGGCAAACGCAGGCATTGTGTAGTCATGTCTATTACTGAGTTTCCGCGTGGCGATCGGGCTGCTTCTCAACAACGCCAGACAAATCGAATTCCGCCGCACAGCATTGAAGCAGAAGCATCGTTGCTAGGCGCGATGTTGTTATCACAAGAAGCAGTTGGTGTTGCTTTCGAACGCGGAGTGAAATCAGAAGAGTTTTACAAACCCGCGCACCAACATATTTATGATGCGATTCGTTCTCTTAACACTGCTGGTGAACCTGTTGATCCGATCACGGTTGGTGAAGAATTGCGACGCAATAGTTTGCTAGAGGGCATTGGTGGCATCGATGCCCTATTGACATTGCAAAATACAACACCCGCAATTACCAGTGCTGATCGCTACGCAAAAATTGTGCGTGAAACTGCGTCGTTGCGTCGTCTATTGACTGTTGCATCAGAAATTGCCGAGATCGCATATAGCGGGCCCGAAGATGTGGCCAAAGCAATTGATGATTCAGAATCTAAAGTTTTCGATGTTTCTGAAAGCAATATTGGTGATAGTTCGCAACCGCTTAAATATCTTGTTGAAAACGCGATGGAGAAACTAGAAGATCGAGCCAACAATAAAGAGTTAGTGACCGGCACCGCTACAGGTTTGGCTGGTCTGGATAAAATTTTGCTCGGTTTGCAACCGGGCACACTGAATATTCTTGGTGCGCGACCTGCAATGGGCAAGTCGGCTCTCGCACTTGGTGTTGCAGTGCATGTTGCGCGTACATCGGGCAAGCCAGTGTTGTTCTTCTCGCTCGAAATGGGCAGTGCAGAACTCGTGCAAAGAATTTTGGCGAGTGAAGCAGGTGTTGACTCGGCAGTTTTGCGCAGTGGTCGACCAACACCAAATGACTGGACAAAGATCGGACACGCTGTAGGTCGGTTAGATGTGCCATTAATTATCGATGACAGCCCAGCCACATCGGTGGGTGCAATTCGTGCCAAGGCGCGCAGAACTCTGAGTCGCCAAGGCGATCTTGCGCTTATCGTGATCGACTATCTACAACTCATGGGTGGCGATGGTCGACCAGAGAATCGTCAACTTGAAGTCAGTGAGATCAGTCGAAAACTAAAGTTATTGGCACGCGAATTCAAAATTCCAATTTTGGCTTTGAGTCAGTTAAGTCGTGGTTTAGAGTCACGCACAGATAAACGGCCAACACTCTCAGACTTGCGTGAATCTGGCGCACTCGAGCAAGACGCCGACGTCGTGATGTTTCTATATCGTGACGAAGTTTATAATCCTGACAACAAAGACGAGATTGGTGCAGCCGAATTAAATATTTCGAAGCATCGCGCCGGCCCACTGGGCAAGGTTCGCTTGGCGTGGCTGGCGGCTTACACTCGTTTCGAAAACTTCGCAACAGATACCAGTTAGGGATTTACTGCCACTATGGTTTATTTCTCTAATAATTCACAGCTAACATTAAAAGAGAATTCTGGGTTGTCTTTGTCGCCGAGTTGAATTTTGGTATCAGAGTTCA
>BJGF01000111.1 GCA_014190295.1 Actinomycetes bacterium
GTTTCTTTTAATATCAATCCTGGCGAATTTCTAACTGTTGTAGGGCCATCGGGTTGCGGCAAATCAACTTTGCTTCGTATTGCTTCAAATCTCGAAACCGAAACCGAAGGTAAGTGTGAAGTTGATCGCAACAGCATTGGTTATGTGTTTCAAGATGCAACACTTTTGCCATGGCGGAACGTTCGCAAAAATATTGAACTAATTGCCGAACTTCACGGCATCGAGAAAGCAGAACGCACCAAACTCGCCCAATCGGCGATCGATTTGGTTGGTTTAACTGGATTTGAAGAAAAATATCCTCGCCAACTCTCAGGCGGCATGCGCATGCGGGCTTCACTCGCGCGCTCGCTTGTGATGAAACCACGCGTCTTTTTGTTTGACGAACCATTCGGTGCACTTGACGAGATCACTCGTGAACGATTGAACGACGAGTTATTACGTTTATTTCAACTTGAGGGCTTCGCAGGTCTTTTTATCACTCACTCGATTGCTGAAGCGGTATATATGTCGACCAAGGTATTGGTTATGTCGGCCCGCCCCGGCCAAATTGTCGGCAGTTTTGATATCCCATTTAGTTACCCTCGAGCACACTCACTTAGATACGAACCGAAGTTTGCCGAAATCTGCGGCGAGATATCACTCGCTTTGCGGGGAGCCCTCGTATGAGTGGCACCACGTTGAAAGTTACAAACACAATCGACCAGTCGGCGCCCCCGAGTTTGCGAATTGACGATGCCCCGCGCGAAACAAAGGATCGCAATCTGTTCAGCGATTTTGCAGGACCGGTTGTTGTATTCATTTTGTTCATCGGTGTTTGGTATCTACTCTCTACAAAACTCTTGCCACCGCAAAAACGATTCTTACTACCGACCCCTCATCGCGTGGTTAACGAAGGTTTTTTAACTTGGTCAGCGGGTACACAGCGGGGACTCAAGCCAATTTTGATGTCACTTTGGGATTCAATGAAGATTGCTGTCTCAGGGCTTTTCATCACAATCATCATCGGCACTTTGCTCGCGACATTGATGGCTACGCGCCGTTGGATGGAGCGCGCAACATGGCCTTACCTTGTTGCTTTGCAGTCTGCACCAATTTTGGCAATGACACCGCTGATTCGGGCACTTATTGACGGCATTCAGGTGCAGAGAATTCTTGTGGTGGTACTTATCGCCTTTTTCCCGATTGTCAATAACACACTGTTTGGCTTGCTTTCAGTTGACACCAGCCAGCATGAGTTGTTCAGCCTCCATGGCGCTAGCAAATTCACACGCTTGCGAAAATTGCAATTTCCTGCGGCAATGCCAAATATTTTTGTAGGCCTGCGCATCTCGGCAGGCCTCTCAGTTATCGGCGCCGTGGTTGGAGATTTTTACTTCCGCCAAGGTGGCATTGTAGGCATAGGTGCTCAAATTGATATCTATCGCGGGCGTCTATGGGGAGCCGAACTGATTGCAGCCATTATTTTGGCAAGCGTCTTCGGTCTGGTTGTGTTTATTCTGTTCGGCCTAGTTTCGAAAGTAGCGATCGGCAAATGGCACACAACCACAAGAGGTCGATAAAAGCATGAATTTTTATGAAATGTCAAGCAAAATGGCTTTCTGTCCAATAAAAATGAACTAACATCGCGCATGTAATTCAGAAGCAACATAAAAATTAATTAAAACAAACAAAACGAAAAGGGGAAAAATGCGTAAAAAGGTAACCGCTCTACTCGGAGCACTATGTCTAGTGACTATCGCTGCTTGCGGTGGAAGCGACACAGCAACCACGGAAGAAGCAACTGACGACACGATGGCAACAACCGACACGATGGCAGCTGAAGCCGGAGTATCTCTTGCTGGTGTCTGTCCAGAGACAGTTACATTTCAGACAGACTGGAACCCAGAATCAGAGCACGGTTTCTTGTACAACATGGTCGGCGACGGCTACGAAGTTGACGCCGCAGGCGTTCGAGTAACTGGTGCGCTAATCGCTTCTGGCTTTGATACCGGAGTAAAGATTCAGGTTCGTTCAGGTGGACCTGCAGTAGGGTTCAGCTCGCCAACATCGTTGATGTACCAAGATCCAGATATCTTCTTGGCTTTCGTCAGCACTGACGGTGCGGTTCAAGATTCGGGCGAATTCCCAACAATGACTGTTGTGGCTCCGTTCAACATCAACCCACAGATCATCATGTGGGACCCAGCAACTTATCCAAATGTCAAAACAATTGCCGACCTTAAGGCAACTGGCGCGAAGGTTCGTTACTTCGGTGGTGCTGCATACATGGAGTACTTCACAGCCAATGGCATTCTTGACGCAGCGCAAGTCGACGGCAACTACGACGGCTCACCTGCCAACTTCGTAGCTGACGGTGGCAAGGCTGCACAGCAAGGTTTCGCCACTTCAGAGCCTTACTACTACGAGAAGGTTCTTACTGACTGGGCAAAACCAGTTGCATATCAGACGATTCACGAAGCAGGCTGGACAGCATATGCTCAGTCACTTGGTGGCAAGCCAGATGTGATCGAAGCCAACAAAGATTGCTTGAAGTTGCTCGTACCAATGATTCAGCAATCACAAGTTGATTATGTAACAGACCCAACACGTGCAAACGCATTGATTTTGGATCTCGTCACACAATTCAACAACGGTTGGTTGTATGACGCTGGTCAGGCTGTCGCAGCAGTTGAACTTGGTCTTTCGAACAAGTTGATTGCTAATAGCCCAGATGGAACATTGGGAAGCTTTGACATGGATCGCGTAACAGCGTTCATCGCCACAGCAGTACCGGTTTACACGAAGATTGGTGCAAAGATGCAAGCGGGGATAACAGCTGCTGACATCGTCACCAATGAATTCATTGATCCAACAATCTCATTGCCATAACGATCAATAATTAATAATTGATAACTCGGGGGGCGCTTGCGCCCCCCGAGTGTCATTTATAGGCTCAAAAATAAATCCAAAAAATCAGACTTTTTAATTATTTGCCGAAGTTAAAAGTTGAAATTTCTTCGAGTGCTTCGCCAAAGTTTTTTACCGCAGAGTTAAACATTTTGGCCCCCAGTTCGGCGGTGGCATGAGTCGGATCACCAATGTGTCCTTCGACGAAAAAATCATTTGACAGCCATCCAAAACTTACAGAACCACCAAAGCGAACATGCTTGTTTAACGCAATTTTTTCAGGAACGCGTCGCACAGCCTTGGTCATATCTACCAGATCTGGTCGCAAGTGCAACATCACCGATGTCTCATCGGTACCGCCATGAATGCCCATACCAAGTTCGCTCTCTGCTGACGCACCACCTTGATCTGGTGGCATCGACGGATGCGCTGTAAAAGTTTGCAATCCGTAACTCAAGCGCAATTCGCGATTGACGACATTCAATAAAGCCGAGTTGCCACCATGACCGTTTAAAAACACAAGTTTTTGGGCGTTCGTGCGCGAAATGCAGCGACCAATATCATCAAGCACACTCAGCATCGTTGTCGCTGAGAGCCAAATTGTTCCGGATGCCCAAGCGTGCTCATTTGATTTCGTGTATGAGAGTGTCGGCAAAAGCCAAACATCTAGTTGTTCGCCGACTGCAGAGACTGTCGCTTCGGCTACGGCTGTGGCGATAACTTCATCGGTATTAAATGGCAAATGTGGTCCATGTTGTTCTAATGCGCCGAGCGGTTGAACAAATATAGAGCGTGAACTGATTTTGTTCGCAACCTCTGGTCCGCGCAAATCTCCCAGACGTCGAATCGCTTTAGACATATCAAATACACTAGCCAAGTGACAATAAAGGACGCAGGCAACGGCATGGTGAGAAATCCAATGAGCGATAAATACGATGCAATCATCATTGGCGGCGGGCATAACGGGTTGGTCTGTGCGGCTTACCTCGCTAAGGCGGGTCAACGAGTATTAGTCATTGAAGCCCGAAGTGAAGTGGGTGGCACCGCATCGAGTGAAAAATATTCGGGTGTGACAGTCAACATTTGCAATTGCGATCACCTCACTTTTAGAACCACCGGTGTCAGTGAAGATCTTGATCTAGCCAAGCATGGTCTCGAATACCTTGACGTAGACCCGACACAATTAGCAACTTCGTGGGATGACAAGCGAATCTGGCCACACTTTCGCGATGTCAACCGCACGCTTGAAGTGATGAAATCAATGTTCAAAGACGAAGTTGACGGCTACCGCGCATATGTTCGCGACGCGATGCCAGTAGTCGAATTAATTTTAGAAGCCGCAAGTCAACCCCCATCCCGCGCATCACTAATAGGCAAAGTGATTGCTCGGCGTGGCAAAGGCGTGACAACCATGTTGCGCTGGAGCAAAATGTCGTCTGCAAAAGTTTTGCAAAGTTATTTTAAGTCTGAGTTATTGATCGGCCCAGCACTCGCAACCGGACCGACCGTGTGGGGAGTTTCACCGCATACACCTGGCACTGGTCTCGGTGCATTGACATACGCGATGCGTCATGTAAC
>BJGF01000112.1 GCA_014190295.1 Actinomycetes bacterium
ATGACTCGTCACGTCGTGACGGTTTAATCGCCTTGAAGTTGCGACCAAAAGACGAACTTGTAAGAGTGATCGAAACCAGTGGATCAGACGACGTATTTATCGTCAGCGGTGGCGGTCAAACGATTCGTTTCTCAGAAAAGCAAGTTCGTCCGATGGGTCGTTCTGCAGCAGGCGTTCGCGGCATGCGACTTCGGGCTGGCGATGAAGTTGTTTCAATGGATGTTGCCAAAGACGACAGGTCAATTCTTTTGGTCACCGAATCTGGTTACGGCAAACGCACACAACTCAGCAATTTCACTCGCAAGGGTCGTGGCGGAATGGGCATGATCGGCATCAAACTCACCGGCAAAAAAGGTCGGGTAGTTGCAGCATTCATGGTTGGTATCGATGACGAGATTGTTGCCGTGTCTTCTGCGGGCACAACAATCCGAACTCCAGTTAAAGAGATTTCAAGCCAAGGACGTGCCGCCACTGGCGTTCGCGTAATGAGCCTTGGCGCCGGACAAGTTGTTGCATCAGTTGCACCTATTTTGTCCAGTGACGAAGCTTAATTATTCTCGCCAAAAAATTTCTTACCAAACATGAAAGCGGTTCGGCCGTTTTATTCGTCGTGGTCGCGCTTGCCGCAACATCTCTAGTACTCGTTGGTTTAGCAAATTCAATAACAACGATCATTGATGCACAGCAGGCGCAACTTGCAGCAGATTCAGCGGCATTGGCGTGTGTTGTTTATGGACAAGATTCAGCACAGCAAGCGACAAATCAAAACGGCGCCGAACTAATTAGCGTCACAGTTACGGCCGAGCAATGCCAAGTAACCGCTAGTTATCACGAGGTGGTGCGTACTGCTTTTGCTTTGTCTAGTCGCGGGGCAGATCTGCGTACACTGCAATAATGAGTTCTGAACCAGTTGTCCCCGAACTAGATCGTTTAAAACGCAAGTTGCGCACGACTAAAGATCAAAGCAGTGCAGGCAAACCACGGGTGCGTCGAGTTACGCGTGTTATTCGAGACATTGATCCATGGTCGGTGTTCAAGGTTGGTTTGGCTTTTCACCTTGTTTTGTATTTTGTTGTCTTGATCTCACTCGTGTTGATCTGGAATGTCGCCAAGTCAACAGGCACTGTTGACAATGTCGAAAACTTTATGGAGTCGTTCGGTTGGGAAACATTCAAGTTTGATGGTGGTAAAATTTTCAGCAGTCTTTGGGTTTTAGGGCTTTTCTTGGTGATTTTGTACACCGGACTTTGGGTACTTGTGGCAACGATATTCAACCTAATAACCGATCTTGTCGGTGGTGTTCGGGTAACTGTGCTTGAAGAAGAAGTACGAATTATCGCAGTTGAGGCTGGCGAAAAATCGCAGTAGCCTTTCAAGTCCCTCGTATCAAATCGGGGCTATAGCTCAGTTGGTTAGAGCGCATCCCTGATAAGGATGAGGTCACAAGTTCGATTCTTGTTAGCCCCACTGAGAATATAGTTGGATAACGAATGTTAAACTTGAGTTAGTTTCAAACCATGCATCGCGGTTCGCTTAACATTCACAGATTTTTAGATCGTTGAAGCCAATGCATTTGAACCAGTCAGAAACTACTTATCTTTATTACGCCTATGGTCGCCAGGCGCTAGTGGAAGCTTTACGACTAGCAGGAGTATCTGCTGGCGATGGAGTTTTGATTCCTGGCCTAATCTGCAAAGACGTACTCTCGTCAATTCACACAGTTGGCGCTAAACCAATTTTTTATCAAGTCGATGAAGCGCTTGCACCAGTTTCGTTGCCGCGGCACCCGTCAATTAAAGCAGTTATCGCAGTAAATTATTTTGGCTTTCCACAAGACCTAGAAATATTCAATGATTATTGTAATAAGTTCTCCATAAAACTGATCGAGGATAATGCTCACGGGTATTTAAGTGCAAACATTGATGGAGTCTTGCTCGGCAATAGAGCTCCACTCGGCATCACCAGTATTAGAAAAACAATTCGAATTCCTGATGGAGCGAGATTGCATGTAAGCGATGTTCAACTAGTCGAACGTATGCCACACCAACTTCCATTAAACAGTAAACCTCTAGGGGCAAGATATTTGCTCCAGACCGTATTTTCAAAAGTTGAACGCACCACTAGATTGCCGTTGCTTCGTTGGACAAGAGCGATTGTGCGGTTACGCAGGTTCCTGTCGACAGGCGAATTTATTTCAGGATCGTCGGCTCTCGCAGAGTCTGAAGTTGTTGTGCCCGTTGGACCGCGAGATTCGTCAATCAAACAAATCCGGAAATTAGACGAAGAATCAGAAGCAAAACGAAGGATTGATCTCTATGCGCGCGTGAGTTCGATTATCAGTAATTCAAAGATCACGTCGGTTTACAGTCGTCTACCTGAGAACTGTGTTCCGTATGGGTACCCATTCTTTGCTGAAACCGATGAGGTGAAAAGCGTTCAACGGTTAGTCAATAGTCTCGGCGTAGAAGTAATTAAATGGCCAGACTTACCTGAAGCTATTTTGCTTGATGCCCCAGATTATTATTCGAATTTGTGGCTGGTAAATTTTCTGTGAGCGACATAAACAGCGTTGGTAAATGGTCTATTTGGACCGGCACGAACAGCGAATGGAACTCAAAAGTCGCACGACTTGACGGTAAAAATATTTATCAAACTTCACAATGGGCCGATCATAAAGCAAACTCAGGCTGGCAAATCTTCCGGTTTATTTTTTCGTCAAATGATTCACCTGCGACAACCCTTGCACAGTGCCTGAGTCGCTCGGGTCCATTTAAATCTTTTATCGTTTGGATCCCAGGCGGACCTTTAGGTGATTTTGAAACAATAGGTCAGGACTTTGTTGATGCTTTAAAAACTTATTTAGGCGCATCGATGCTTTACATTCGCACCTCAATATTTTTAGAAGCAACGCATGAGGTAGAAGCGAAGTTAAAACTTCACAAATGGGAAAAAGCCAAAAATGTGATCGGCGCAAATTTAAGTTTAATTTATTCGCTAAACGCTGATCAACAAACACGAGTCGATCAATGTTCGCCCAATTGGAAACGTAACTTAAAGAGATCTGCTAAAAACTTAAACTCGCCATATGTGTGGGAAACTCCGAACCCTCAAGAAATTTCATCCGCGTATGAACTCATGGATGAATATAAAAAAGTTGATGGTATTTCGTTGCAGCGATCCGTGTCTGATCTACAGAGTGTGATTTCAGTATTTGGTAGTCAATTGCTGTTAATCAGGATCGATGATCTTGACGGTAAGCCATTATCAATTCGTGGTGCGTTGATT
The DNA here is from genome assembly GCA_014190295.1 of Actinomycetes bacterium. Lineage (GTDB taxonomy): Bacteria > Actinomycetota > Acidimicrobiia > Acidimicrobiales > Ilumatobacteraceae > BACL27. The sequence continues at coordinate 3,286 of BJGF01000112.1, forward strand.
TTTGAAAATCTTGCTTGGGATTTCATCGCATTAACCACTCCTGCAGGCAGAAAAACTTATGCATCGTATGCGGTATTTTGGTATCTCGCCGAAAAATGTTTCGAAGCCGGTGTGCGACAGATTGATTTGAGTGGGATAGATCCGAAAAAAAACAAAGGTGTTTACGACTTCAAGAATGGAACCGGTGCCACCAAAATTGAATATCAAGGAGAGTGGGAAACAGCATCTCCTTCGTGGTTCAGGCCGATCGCAAGTAGGCTCGTCTCACGACGAGTCTCTTAATACGCGCATGTTGTTGCGCTCAAGTCGAGGTGAATAGTGTCTGATTCAGAGCAAAACAAGAAAGTTCTCTTCATATTTACTGAAGATTGGGCATTTTCAGCCTTATTCCTTGACCGGGCTGTTGCTGCACGTGAGGCTGGTTTCGAAGTTGCTGTGCACGTTCGATGTACAACACATAGAGAGCTAATTGAACGTGAAGGTTTGCACGTAATCCCTCACAATATTTCTCGAAGTGGCACAAACCCGGTTAGTGCGCTTTGGTCTATTTTCAAGATCGTCAAAGTTTTTCGTGATTTTAAACCAAACATAGTGCACTTAATCGCCATCAAGCCAATTGTTTTGGGCTCATTGGCCAGTTTTTTCTATCGAGATGCGAAAATAATCAACGCTCCAGTTGGCATGGGCTACATGTTTGCATCCAATGATCTACGGGCACGCATATTGCGTCCAGTTGTACGAATGATGCTCGGCGTGCTATTAGGCCGACGTCAAGCAACAACAATCATTGAGAATTCAGATGATTTGGGCACTCTTGTTGATGGTGGATTTCTGAATCGAAATCAAATTGTTTTAATTCGGGGGACTGGTGTCAATTTGGAAGTTTTCAAATCATCGCCTGAACTTGATGGAAATAAAGTTGTTGTGCTTATCGCCCGAATGCTCATAGACAAAGGTGTTTTTGAATTTGTTGAAAGTGCCAAGGCAATTAAACAGACACATCGAGATGTTGAATTTTGGTTGGTTGGAGACGTAGATCCGGGGAACCCTGGATCATTAACATCCCAACAACTACAAGATTGGGCGACATCAGGTGTTATTAAATGGCTCGGCTACCGAAACGATGTACCGGATATTTTAAAGCGATGTCATATTGTTTGCTTACCTTCATA
>BJGF01000113.1 GCA_014190295.1 Actinomycetes bacterium
GACTTTTGAAAAAGTTGTATAAATATTCGTTGAATTCGCCGAGCCGCCAAGCCGAGAATCGACACGACAAAAATAATGAATTTGACCAGTCGACAGACTTTTGACGAACAACGGTTTCAAGCAATTCACGTGGAATTGTAAAACTAAAACCAAATTCTTGAGTGTTGAAGTTCTCGACCTTGCCATTTTTGAAGTCGATCAAAATACCAAGATCGCCTGTTTTGATCAAACAGTTCGCGCCCACTCCACCGCGCAGGGCAGGAGCAAGTGCGAGCAGTGGTTCAAACCATGCGCCGAGAGTTAAAACCAAATCTGTTGGCTGACTCGACCACTTCTGTTTTTCTGAGTCAAGCCAATTAGCCCAATCTGCTTGATATTTGCGCAAGTATTTCTCTTTATTCTCAAAAATATCTCGTAACTCAATGTTCTTAGGATGTTTGACCATGATTTGATCTGGTGAAATATCAATTACCGTGCCAGGAATAGCCAAGATGTCATTTTTGCGCCCGTCGTCACGAAGTCGCTTTAGAAATTCTTGTTGATCAGGAAATATTGAAATCTCGTCGCCATCAATGACGTTTAGATGAAACAAAGATTCATCAAGAAAACATGGTGGACCTGCTGACGGCACAACTGCCCGTGCATCAAGTGTTTGAACATACTTGAGTGCCCGCGCAAACTGACTTTCAACTTTGGCTTTAGCAAGTTTGCGTTTTGTTTCTTGATCATCTTCGTAGACCATCGGGTACCAGATTGCTCCGCTATATTGCAGCCAGTGCAGGTCTATCAGACCGTGCTTGGTTAGCGACTCAAGGTCTCCTGTTCGACAATCATTTTGATTAACAAGGCGTGTGATGCCGTCACTCACGACCAATGCCGAGTCTCCGCCAGGGCCATCTGTAATTGAAGTTTCAACATGAATTGCAATTTTCGTCTGTTTATCGATTGCGATTTCGTCGCCGTTGTTAGTTTTTAAAAAGTTCTTAAACCCAAGATTGGTCAAACGGCGCTCAAGTTCTCTGGTCGGAAAATCAGGCAACAGCACAACGACGTCACGACTCACATGCTTGGCCAGAAATGACTCATCAAGATGGTCACCGTGAATGTGGGATATATATAGGTGTGTCGGCGACTCGATTTCGGCCAGCAGTTCATCGGATAACTGGTCGTTGCGTGGAAAAACAAACCACGATGCAAAAAATGCCGGCACAAACCATGGATCACAAAGAATTCTTGACTCACCAGAATTGATCAGAATCCCGGCATGCCCAAGCGAGACTGCTCGCATATTTATTTACGCAACTGGCGGATCGATGAATTGCTGACCAGCGCGAGCCACATGTTCGGTCCACTCTTTACCGTTCCAATACCGCAATTCGAAACGATTAGATGGGTCGGCGTACCACGCAGCAGGAACAGTGGCATTGCTCGGGTTGGTATTTGCAGTTGTTGAAGAAGCGATTGTACTTGATGTCGTTATCGAACTATTTGTTGCCCGTCGTAAAAACGCGCAGTTTCGACCATCTGGAGTCGGAACGATCGAAACAACTTCCCATCCTTCAGCTGATTTTTTTGTGAGTTCAGCGGCGAGTGCTTCAGGGCTTGAGTTGTATGGATTAAATGCGACATATTCAAACATGAAATCAGGCTAGTGCTGATTGTGGTTAATTTAATGACTGATAGTTAAATGACCATAGTTAGTAAATCTGCACAACGTAGCCTTATAGGTGTGAATAAAAACCAGACGATGCGTATTGGATATTTTGGTCCTGCCGGAACATTTACCGAGCAGGCATTACTCACGCAGTCTGACCTCGCAGCATGCGAACTTGTTGCATATCGAACTGTGCCCGATGTTCTGGATGCTGTTGAATCTGGAGAAGTTGTCAAAGGTTTCGTGCCGATTGAAAATTCAATCGAAGGAACTGTCAACTTCACCCAAGACGCACTGGTGTTCGATCACAATTTATTGATTCAGCGTGAGATCGTGCTCGACATCGAGCATTGCCTAGTTGCCCGCAAAGGCGTAAAGATTGGTGAAATTTCTGGCTTGATGTCTATTCCTGTTGCAACGGCGCAATGTCATAATTATTTGCGCAAGAATTTCGCAGCACTTGATGTACGCGCCGCCAATTCAACCGCAGAGGCAGCGCAATTAGTTGCAGCGAATACTTCAGAAAAACTTGCAGCGATTGCTCCGCGTAATGCCGCAAAAGTTTATGGTCTTGAAGTGATCGCCACAGATATCGCAGACCATCAGGGCAATCAAACTCGTTTCGTACTTGTTGGCAAAAATACAATTCCACCGGCAACCGGTCATGACAAGACTGCAATCGTTGTTTTTCAGCGCGCTGATGAACCAGGAAGTCTGATTTCGATCCTGCAAGAATTTGCGGCACGACGAATTAATTTGTCGGTGTTGTTGTCGCGTCCGACAAAACGTGGCGGGCTTGGTGACTATTGCTTCATCATGTATGCCGACGGACATATTCAAGACGAATTGATGGCCGATGCTTTGCGTGATCTGCACGCCAAACAAGGTGATGTGAAATTTCTCGGCTCGTATCCTGCAAGTGGTGAACATGCGCACACTGCACGCGAACATGCTGATGCGCGGTGGCGCGAAGCCGATGATTGGATGACAGAACTAAGAAGTCGCATCACCCGCTAGCGTCTACGAACGGAACGGTGGCAGAGTGGACAAACGCATCCGCCTTGAAAGCGGACGGCTGTAAAAGGCCCGGGGGTTCGAATCCCTCCCGTTCCGCCAAGAGAGACATCATTCTTTGACCGTTACACTATGAAGTCGCTTGATTAAAGAACATTTAATCTATTTTGGAGAGGTGCCAGAGCGGCCGAATGGGGCGCCCTGCTAAGGCGTTGTCCGGGTAAACCGGACCGTGGGTTCAAATCCCACCCTCTCCGCCAATTGTTTGTGACTGTTACTTTGTCTGTAGTTTTCGCGGCGTCAACTTTTACACCGACACCAGCATCGGCCGCGTCATGTACCGAGTTTCATAAAGCTCGCACGAATGATTCATGGAGTCGAATTGCGGCTCGCTACGGTATGTCGCTGTCGAAATTGCTGTCTTTGAACAGTGCAAAAACTTCGAGCATGATTTTGGTCGGAGCACAAATTTGCACTTCTAACAAACCGGTCTTGGTTATTCCTGAGACGCAATATAAACGCAAAGAGATCGTGGCGATTATTCGCGAAATTTGGCCTGATGAATATGAAGAAAATGCTTTATTCGTGGCAAATCGAGAGAGCAATATGAACCCCAATGTTGTCGGCGGTGTGAACGATTGCTGTATCGGTCTGTATCAAATCTATTATTCGGTGCACAGCTCATGGCTGACAAACATTGGTGTCACCGAGCCACAGCAACTTCTTGATCCGCGCGTCAACACGCAGGCCGCATACGCTCTTTTCAAACGCAACGGAAACTCATGGAAACCGTGGTGGACAAAGTCTTGGCGACCCTAAGGCAGTAGGCTAAGGACTGAATTTTGCGCTCGTAGCTTAATGGATAGAGCATCTGATTACGGATCAGAAGGTTGGCGGTTCAAGTCCGTCCGAGCGCGCCAAAATTGCGCAATCGTTTTATATTTAGAACGAGTGTTCGCCAGTGCAATGATTCGACACTAGATGTCGTGTTATTGAATATCCAGTCAAAAAATGATTGGCAGATTCCAACATGTACCAAACAAATTCACCTTGCGGCTTTATATCTGTGCTTGCAAAAAATTCTGTGGCATTAATTGTTGCTGCACCATGCGACGAGACATCCAGCGATTTGGTAGCAAATAGTCCAGTCTCTGAATAAAACTTGACATCGACTTTTGAAGGCGAATCTTCTTTACTATCATTCGTGATGCTCAACCACGTTTCACAATTTTCTGAGTTAATTAGTTGACCCCAAAATGTACGTGGGTTAGTTGCTGAGCGAAAGACATGTTCATTAAATAATGAAGCATTTATTGAACTCTCAATTGCTTCTTTCTTATAAATAATTTGGTGATTAATTCGGGATGGTGCATTTCCTGATTCGGGAGAAGCGTAAACAGTAAACGATGTTGCTTGCAGAAGGTCAATACCATTTGATTTAGCAATTGTTCTGACGTCAATTTCTAAAGAGTCACCGTGCGGAGACTCGACGATTAGTTCATTAGTTGAGCCGATAATTGAGCCATCATTTCTATTGAATACAAGATAAATAACGATAGAAGAAGGAGACATTATTGGATATGCACGAACGAGAACATCTAAACCATCAATGATTGGATAAGTTCTCCACGATGGGCGACCATCTGGCCAATACTCCCCGGCAACATTAGAGCTGTCGTAGTAAGAATGATTTCCGACGAACGAACCGTTCTGTGCTATTTG
>BJGF01000114.1 GCA_014190295.1 Actinomycetes bacterium
CTGCGATGTCATTCGCAGAGAGTGTGAGTTCAGCCATTTTGTGTATGTCCTTTCAGAAATATTTCAGATTCGGGTCTTAAGTTGTTCAAGTCGAGTACGAACTGTGTCATCAATAACTTCATCGCCAACCGTGGCGACTAATCCACCAAGCACTGATGGATCAATAACTACTTTGAGATTAAGTTTGCGGCCAGTTGATTTGCTTAGTGCTTCTGCCAAACGTTTCGTCTGATCGTCAGACAACGCAATAGCACTTCGCACTTCGGCGACTTCGCGTTGTTGCTCGCTTGATGCGCGCTGCACAAGACGATTAACGATTGCCACTAGGTCACGACCGCGACCTGCGCCAATAATTAGTGACACGAGTTGAATCGTCGTGTTGCTGGCTTTGCCACCAAGTAATTCTTCAACCACTTGTTGACGTCGTGCAGCTGGAATGCTCGCGTCGGTCAATGTGCTGCGCAACTTTTCGTTGGCTTCGATTGCACGAGCCATGCGAAACAATTCGTCTTCGACGATATTTAAGTTTCCTTCAGCCTGGGCAACTTCGAAAAGTGCTCGGCTGTATGCCTCAATACGCGCGTCGCTCATTTTGATGCTCCAACACTTTTGATGAAACCTTCAATTAAATCTTGTTGAGCACGCTCGTTGAGGCTTGCTGCAACTGCAGAAGATATTGCCGCACTAGACAAGCGGGAAATCTCTCCGCGAAGTTCTTCGCCACTTCGACCACGGGCTGCTGCAAGATCGGCAACCGCTTTCGCTTCGAGTTCGGCAACTTCTTTTACAAGTCGAGCACGACCATCAGCGATGATTGCTGTTGCTTGACTATCGGCTTCTGCCAAAATCTTGCGTCGCTCAGATTCGATATCGCCAAGTGCCGTGCGGATACCCGAAGCATCGGACTCTGACTTCGAACGAGCAGCAGACGCACCGTCAAGTTCTTTTTGAATCTTCGCGGTGCGGGCGTTCATCGCCTTGACAATCATTGGCCAGCCAATTTTGTAGAGTCCGGCAAAGATTATGCACGAGGCGATACCTCCATAAATAATTTCTGCTTTTTCTGGAAACAACCAGTGATGCGTCTGACTCGGGTCTTCAGATGCGATCAACGCTGACAAAAATAATTTCACGAGCGGGTTCCTTCCATTGCTTGCTGCACCGAACGCGAAACAATTGCCGCATCAGGAGACACCCCTACGGCAATTTGTGTCGCTCGAGTCGTCACGGCACCTACTGCAGTAACGATTTGGCTTTGTGCTGCTGCACGAGCAGCGGCAACTTGCGCTTCGGCCTCAGAGCGACGCTGTGCGATCTGAGCATTCACTTGAGCAACTTTCTCTTGGCGCTCTTTGTCGAGAGTCTGGCGAGCAGTCTCAAGGCGACGCGCTGCTTCGCTACGAATTTCGGCAATTGCCGATTCGTAGCGAGCGACATCTTGCTTAGCGCCATCGCGCGTTGCTGATGCGTACTCATGATCTGCCTGGATCGACTCGTATCGACTCGCCATACCTTTTCGCACCTTGGGAACAAGGAACAAACGCATGAAGAATAAAAACACAATGAATGATCCAGCGCCCCATGCCAACTCTTTTATTTCAGGAGCGATCGGGTTCGGCCCAGCACTAACCGGTGCACCCTCTTCGCTGCCAGTCTCAGCAGATACGACGTCGAACGTGACGCGCACCTGCGAAAACGAATTGATGTTGACAAACGCTGTGAGCATGAAGTCTCTTATGCGTACTTAAGAAGAATGAATACAACGAAACCGATTAGCGCGAGCGCCTCGGTAAATGCAATACCCAGGAACATCGTCGTTCGAACCATGCCTGCAGCCTCTGGCTGACGAGCCATCGCTTCAATCGCACTTCCGAAAATGATTCCGATTCCAATTCCTGGTCCGATTGCAGCAAGACCGTAGGCGAAACCTGCGGAACCTGCGGCAGCAATGTTCTTCTCGTCGCCAGCAGCGGCATCAGCAGCCGCTTTGACGATCTTTGATAGTGCTTCCATTTTTTCTGTCTCCTGTCTAGTTGTTATGTATTACTTATATTTAGTGTTCTGGATGTACTGCGCCGGCAATATACACCGCCGCGAGAATCGTGAAAATGTATGCCTGCAAGAAAGCCACGAGAACTTCGAAGCCGGTCAAAAACACGAGCATGAAGAACGGCAAGACACCGATCGGTATCAAAATTTTGTCGCGCGCTTGAAACATCGCTTCGCTGAGCAGAGCGAAAATCACAAGCAACAAGTGACCGGCCAACATGTTGGCGAAAAGTCGAACGGCAAGTGAGAACGGGCGAACGATCAATGTCGAAATAAACTCGATCGGCGTTACGAGAATATAAAGCGCTTTTGGGACTCCTGGAGGAAACAGCACGCTCTTGAAATATCCGAAAAAACCTTGGTGCTTGATGCCCTGCACGTTGAACACAACCCAAACGAGCACCGCCAAAAACATTGGTATCGCCATTCGTGCAGTCGCGGGCATCTGAATAAACGGAATTATTCCTGGCATGTTGCACAAGTAAACGAACAAAAACAATGTCAACAAGAACGGCGTCCATCCAAGACCATCGCGTCCCATCGTCTGCATGATGATGTTGTTCTCAATGAACTCGACGGTGACTTCGGCAAGATTGCGTGAACCTGTCGGTGCAACCTTGGGATCTTTGCGCGCCGCTGCGAGAAATAAAAGTGTGCCGATCAGCGCTGCGGCGACGGCGATGATTCCTACTTTGTTTAAACCAGGAACGACATCTTTCCAACGAAGTAGCTCGTTGATCGGCGGAAATTCAAACGAGAGAATGCTGTTGATGATCATTTAGATGAACTTTCGGTTTGCTGTGTTTGTTTAGAAGGTTTTGGTTTGAGTCCCGGGAACGCAAGTGACAAAGAAACATATCGCATTTCCCAAAATAAAAGACCAAGATGAGCAAAAATTATTGTCAGGCCGAGAGGCAAAAGTTCGACCCACGAGCTGTTACGAACGACAAACACTGCAACTGCCACTAGGGCGAGGCGCAACAAATAGCCAAATAACATCGATGCCATCATAAATGCGTATGAAATACGGGCCGTGTAAGCAACTAGAGCAGCAGCCAAGCCAAAATTGCAGAACACAATCGCGAATGCATATGCACATGAATACGCGCCGTTGGCGCCCCAAACAATTGCACAAAGTCCAATCAAAATCGGCGCAACGAATAGACCGCGTTTAATGATGTCACGCGCCAGTGCGGCTTCTGGAGCCGGGCCGTCATCACGCATTGACAAGATCGAAATCTTGGCATTTGCATCAAGCGCCGTCATGATGCTGCATCTTGCTTGACAATGTGGCTGGTTGCCGCACGCTGGCGCTTGACTTCTTGCACCTGCATGTTGCCGTCATAGACGTACCACATTCGAACGAAGCTTCCCAAAAGAGAAAAAAGACTGAGCACGATCGTAAAAATTGGTCGAGTGCCGAGCCAATTATCCACCAGCAAACCGATCACGAGAAAAATGCCGACACTCACAGAAATTTCAGCGCCACGACCTAGCGAGTCGTCTGACGATGATGCACCGCGCACGACCTGCTTACGAGTTGGCAAAAATTTCAACGAAGGGCCTCAAAATTGTGTGCGCTAGACGGCGACGCCTGACGCTTGTGAATGAAGGTACAAACTATACGAAATATGGATATAAACGCAAACCGATCAAGTTGATGACCTTGTGCAAAAGTGAGTTTCGCTGTCGCGATTTGTTATTTTGGCTGTTCTTGCGATGTTGCTTGTTTGGTGAACATGCCCTTTGACCAAACTCGATCGTGAAACAGTGTGAAACCAATGAGTCCCACCGCCAAAAATAAGAACGGCCAGAGGCTGGTACGACCGTCTGAAAGCGCGGGATAAAGCACAAAAGCCGACAGCAAGGCTGTCCATGCCCAAAGGATGATCACGGCTCGGCGAGGACCGTGGCCTAATTTGATCAATCGGTGATGCAAGTGCCCCGTATCGGCAGTGGCAAAACCAACACCACTTCGAGTTCGACGGATGATCGCAAAAATGACATCGATGATTGGCACGCCGAGCACTAGCAACGGGATTAACAGTGGCGCTAAAAAGAAATAGGTCTGACCGCTTGCTGACTGCGACTCAGGGTTGGCTCGACCACCCACGACGCTTGTCGACACGGCGACCAACAATCCAAGAAGTAATGCACCGCTGTCTCCCATAAATATTTTTGCTGGATTGAAGTTGTACGGCAGAAAGCCCAGACAGATTCCGACGGTGATGATCGCAACTAACGGACCAATGTTCGGCTCACTAAGCAAACCATTTATGCCGAGATGGCG
>BJGF01000115.1 GCA_014190295.1 Actinomycetes bacterium
GACAAAGATTTGTCCACCGACCTTCCCGATTTGCATCAATGAATTTGCGGCAACGATCAATTTTCATGAGGTCGGTGATGACGATTTCATGATCGGTGAAACACAAGTCATGAGTCGCTTTGTTCCGCATACGGGGCCGACACTCGGATTTCGCATAACCGCCAACAACACTTCGGTGACATATCTCTCTGACCATCAGCAACCAGTTGGAGACTTTGCACTGACCACTGGCGCGCGACAATTATGTGAGAACACAGATTTGTTGATTCATGATTCGCAATTTACGCCAGCAGAGTTTGCAACAAAATCGAATTGGGGACACTCGACACTTGAGTTCGCGATGTGGGTTGCTGAAACAGCTTCGGCCAAGCGTTTGGCTTTGTTTCACCATGACCCTTCGCGTACTGACGAAGCCCTCGATGTTATTGCCAGTCGTCTTGCTGGCATCGGTCAAAATCGGGGTTTTCAGGTGTTCGCTGCAGCGGATGAAATGTCGGTCAAGGTTTCTGCCGTAGTCTCGTAACCGATGACTGCAACATTTGACAGTAACCAATTTCGCAGTGTGTTGGGAAATCTGCCGACCGGGGTCGTAATTGTTTCTGGCGTAGATGTTTTGGGCCAGCCCCAAGGCGTGACGATCGGTTCATTCGTTTCAATTTCACTTGATCCACCTTTGGTCGGGTTTTTTCAAGGATTAACTTCAAAAACCTGGCCCGCAATCGCAGCCTCTGGCAGTTTTTGTGCAAATGTTTTGGCACACGATCAGGGCGAGTTGTGCTGGCGATTCGCAAAAGAAGCCGAAGGCAGATTTGACGGAGTGGATTGGTCACCTGCAACTAGTGGTTCTCCGAAGATCGCAGGTTCGCTCGCACACATTGACTGCACGATTGAATCGAGTTCGCAAGTTGGTGATCATCTATTTATTGTTGGTCGTGTGCAAAATCTTGAAGCCACAAACGATGCAAAAAGCGCAATGGTTTTTTTCAAAGGAGCAGTGACGGGAACCTCACCATCTCCGTGAGTTTCGTTTTCGCGGTTGTCGTTGCGGCTGTGTTCGTTTATGCCGGTGTCGCAAAGTTTGTCACCTTCAATAACTGGACGTTTCAAGCACGCGCCCTCGGGGCACCTGACCCGTTTGTCGTGTTGGTGCCAGTCGCTGAGGTGCTACTCGGCGTGATGCTGGTTGGTGGCTGGCTGTTTACGCAGACTGTGGTTGCCGGCATGTTATTGCTGATTTCGTTCACTGTTTTGTTGCTGGTGCGATTGCGCGACCCAGATCGACAACCATGTTCGTGTTTCGGCGCAACATCACAACGCCCGATGAGCTGGTTGGATGTTTTGCGAAACATTATTCTGATCACGTTGCTACTAGTTGCCGCATTAACTCAGTAGCGTTACCCCGATGCGAGTTTGGATTGACCAAGATCTTTGTACTGGTGACGGCTTGTGTGAAGACCATTGTGCCGACGCATTTAAGTTGCTTGAAGACGGCATCGCATATGTCGCCGAACTGGGTGTGCCGCTAAATGATCCAGGTGGCGCGGGGAGTCTTGCTCATGTCGCGCCACGCGATCGTCAAAGTGTTTTGCGCGCCGCCGAAGTCTGCCCTGGCGAGTGCATATTCATCGACATCACCGATGAAATGATCGTGTCAAACAACGGAAAATAAAAACACAAATTCTGAACATCGCCCAGCGATACGCTGGTTTAGTGACCTGGCGCATCGCGGCGAATGGCTTGGTACTCGTCGTTGCAGTTTCGGCCGTGAGCGTGGCTAACGCCGCAAGTTTTGATCAGCAGTTGAGACAAGTTTCGCAACGCAAATTCGTCGCCGAAGACGCCAGGTATGTTTTGTCAAATATCAAAGTCGAGAACGAATATAAAACTGGTTACAAGCGCAGCCTTTTTATCCACTGGGCAGACCTAGACGGCAACGGCTGTGATACCCGCGAAGAAATTTTGAAGCGTGACAGTGTTTCGAAGCCACAGGTTGATCCGTATCGCTGTTATGTGGTGGCAGGCGACTGGTATTCGCCGTATGACGGCGCAAAATTAAGTGACCGTGGCGATGTCGACATTGATCACGTAGTTGCATTGAAAGAAGCATGGGATTCTGGCGCGTGGGCATGGACCGAATCGCAACGCAAGGCATACGCCAACGACATGTCAGATCGACGCACACTAATTGCAGTTACTGATCGGGTGAATGTTTCAAAGAGTGATAAAGATCCGTCAAATTGGATGCCACCACTACGAAGTTATTGGTGCACTTATCTCGGTGATTGGATTTCTGTCAAAGCGCGATGGAATTTGTCGATGGATCAAAGTGAGTTTGGTCGGATTAAAAACTTGTTGAATAGTGATTGCTCGTCGCTGACGATTGCGAGCTGGAGTGCTGCGCCAGTTGCGTCGACTATTAGTACTGTTGCGACAACTACAACGAGCACTACTGTCGCCGTCACAACGAGCACAACGACCGGAACGGTTTCGAGCGCAACTACCAGTCCAACGACAATCGCCAAGACGACGGCGACGACAACGACGACGGCGACTACAACAACTATGCCGGCAACTGCGACTACTGCTTCGAGTGCGACGTCACAAGTAACTGGCGTCAAAGACATTAGTCCTGGTTCGTATTGTGCGCCGCTCGATGGGCTCGGTTCATATAAAGGTTTGGTTTATGTTTGTTCAAAAACAAATGCTGAAGGCGTGCTTTATTCTGGCAATCGAGCCCGATGGCGCAAATTCTCCAACTAGGATACGAATATGTCCAAGAAAACAAAAAAGAAAAAAGCTCGTATGCGTCGTTCAAAAGCCAACCACGGCAAGCGCCCAAACATGGGCCGAGGCTAATAACTATTTAGTTTGTTAGTTCAGTAACTCGCTAGTCGTCTTCGAAACCACGCTTTAAAAAATTTTGACCGGTTTCACAACTGTCTTTTAGCGGGCACCACCGACATTGTGAGCCAGGATTCAACTTGGGTTGGCGATCTTCACGAGTTAATTCGTAAATTGCATTAGCGCCATCTACGACTCGACGCACTGCGGCTTGTAACACACCTTCGCTAACTTCTTCGACGTCGGCACGAGCCGATTCGAGCGAATAAGTAGCCAATCGTCGTGGAGCCTGACCTGAGCGCAGTGACTCGACAAGAGCATAGAAACGTAAATCTTCGCGATGATTCGAATAGATGCGGCCACTTTTCAGGTCGATGATTACTTTGCTGCCTGGGGCGCCAAGAGTCAGATCAACTCGCGTTGACAAAAAAATTGCCCCATCAAAAAGTTCGACTCGCGCCGCACTTTCTGTAACCGGTCGCCAAGATGCTTTGAGTGGCGGAAAACTCTCTTCAAATTTTGTGTATAAATCAACCGCATAACTTCGCAGTTGCGCGCGTTCGCCAGGCGAAAGTTGAGCAATGAATTCGCTAGGGCCACGACTTTCTTCGTCTTCAAGACGGGCGAGTGCTTCGTCGACTAGATCTGCAGGCTCAACTGGTCCACGCCAATTAATTGAAAGTTCGACCGCTTTGTGCATCACGGTGCCACGCACGTTGAGGATTGTCCATTCGAAAGAATCAAGTGACGCCACAAAATGTGCTTCGCAACCGTGCACTGTTGTCAAACTACTTTTGCTGATAAATAATGGACGCTCAGGGGTTAGTTTTTCGGCCAGCGGCGCGAGTGCCATTTCAAGTTGTGCACGTGCCGCTTGAACAACCGTGATCGGCAGTGGCACCCAACCCGCAGGTTTGCCAAGCACGTCGACGACACTTTGTTGCATCGGGTTTAGTTCTTGGTTTGACATGACGTAAGTAGATTACAGATTGGGTGTTTAGAGATGTTTGTGTGCTCGGCAAACTATGTGATACCCATTTGTCATAATCTGCGTCATGACGAGCGCAAATACTTATTACTTGCAGTTTGCGAGTGCGGCGAGAATTCTCGCGAGTCAAGCCCATCGGCACGGCTTGCGTCCTCCAGGGTTTCGCAGCCCGCCACGCATTGTTGGCGTAGATCGCAGTTTGCGTCGCTTCAATAATCGTGTGGTCGTATCTGTGCTGTTGCGTGGTCGGCCGTTTGTGGCTGTGCTCAGCGACATGATCGAAGGCGTTGTGGCGGCTAATCAATTAACTGGCCGAGACGCCGAAAATGCAAGAACTGTTCTGTGGGGCAGTGTCGAATCACATCTGATTAGTGATGAGGCTCAAACGCGCGTAGCCTGACAAGGTTGCCCAGGTGGCGGAATGGTAGACGCGGGGGGCTTAAACCCCCCTGGTGCGAAAGCGCTGTATCGGTTCGAGTCCGATCCCGGGCACATTAATTTA
>BJGF01000116.1 GCA_014190295.1 Actinomycetes bacterium
ATATACGTTGCCCACTTCGGTGCTTTGTGCGACCGCACTTTGAGTGCTTCCAACCGTTGCTGTTGTAACTGACGCCGTTGGTGCCGTGTTATCAATCACGATGGCTTTATTCACTCCAAGCGAAGCAGCCCCAAGTGAGCCTCCAGTGAGAGCGGGAAGAGTCAATGTCGAGGCAGTGCCGCCATTACTTATGGTTGCTGCCGGCGAACCAGCAAGAACAAGCGAAGTTGTCGCCTTGTAGTTAAGGTCAGAAGTTGTGTCGGGATCGGTAGTCGTTGAAATCGTGTAGTTGAAGGTCAACGTAGCTGTACCTGAACCCGAAAAATATGTGGCGAGTCGATCGGTGGTACCAGTTTCTAATTCCAAAGTTGGGATACCAGTGACGACTACAGGGGCACTAAACGTCACTTGAATCGGAATGATCGCACTTCCAACCTTGTACGGACCGTCGAGAGTTGTAGACGTAACATTCGTGACAGTGGTGGGCGCTGCGAGGGCTGGAGCCACTGGCAACAATGCGAAAAGTAATCCTGCGATTAGGACTGATAATTTGCGACTCATATATCCCCCAACAAATTTTGATTAATATATTAATTGTTAAGAATATTATCTATACCTATTAAGAATAGATATTACACTCTAAGAATCATAGTTGCAAATAGCGAAACTGATAGAATTCGAGAGTTCACTGATGCCTTCTAATCCACCCATTGCCCGTAGAGCCAAATCGGCTCGATCTCTGGCTAACTCAGCCAAGGTGCTTAATGCGGTGCGAAAAAATGCCATCAAAGTGGGGCTAGACGAACTCAGCGCCGGCAGTATTGCCAAACTCTGTGGGCTTTCAACTGGGTCGATTTATAGCCGTTTTGAAGACGCCGACGAAATGGCAATCGCTCTTTGGGAGCAAGTAGTTAAACAGCCGTTTAAGCAGAGACTGCAACGCGGCGTTGACTATATATATGCGCCAAATTCTGCTCGCCCCAGCATCGACGACGAAGCGACGACTAAGGCTGATTTAGAAAACCCGGATGAACTATCTAAGTTGGGCGTCGAATTTCTAGTCGTCGCCAAACGCAATAACGCGATCGGCGAAGTTGTGATACCAGAAGTCTCAGCGTGGTTTAACGAATTCGGATTAAACCAGGCCAACTCCGAGATCAATAATGCCGCAGTAGCACTCGGACTATCGGCATCAATTGGCACGGCGTTGCGCGCATTCGTACTTGGCTCGAACTCGGAGTGGCAGGCTATTGCCAGTGGTGTTCGCAATGCGGTGACGGCTGCTCGACGTGCAACACCCCTCACCCACCCACCAGATTTGCCACTGCCAGGTGTGTTTGAAATTCAAACGGGCAACCCTGTGCGCGATGCACTAGTCATTGCAGTCGGAGAAGTGGTTGCTGCTTCGGGTTATTCGCGGGCAACTATTTCGCGCATCGTGCGCAAATCTGGATTATCAAATGGGTCGCTGTATAACCTCTACGAAAACAAAGAAGAACTTACTGACGACGCAATGCAAATGACTCTCGCCTACGCTTCGGGGGTTAACCGAGAAGGAAACCGGATTGCAGAATCTCAACATCGCGCCGACCGAGGATTAGGAAACAGTTTTGCTTTGGGTTTGATGCCAGGTCGTCGGCAGTGGCTCGATTTTCGACTTGAGTGTCTGATTGCGTCACGAAATCATTTGCCGACAAGAACCAAATTCAAAGAAAGTCTCATATCGTCGCGAGATGTATTGACATCTTCAATGCCAGATATCCCCCGCGAAATAGTCAACTTGCTTTCAAGTGGCGAACAAGCAATCGGACTTGGGTTCACAGCACTAGAACTTTTTACAGACCAACTGCCCAGATGCGACTTCTACTCGATTATGACGAAACTCTCCGAGCAAAACAGATTGCTGTTGCCGAATTCTTGATCACTAATTATTTTCTAGACGAACGGTTGAGCCTGAATGTATTGCGAAATTGGCTGACCCGCCATCACGACCCATTGCGAACCTGCAATGCGTTCAGTAAGTGCACGCATTGCCAAATCGCCAGCAACTGAAACATCCATCACGCCCATGCTGAAAAGTTTTGCGTATTCACGTGCCAGTTCACTGACCAATGGCGTGTCAAGAAACCCCGGGCACAAGGCGCTGATGCAAACACCGTGCTGCTCAAGTGCCGGCCCCAAAGATTTGACAAAACCGACCATGCCGTGTTTTGTTAATCCATAAACAGGGTCTGGCGCAATCTGAATGATGCCCGCAAGTGACGCTGTCACCAAAATGTGTCCAGATTTTTTTGCAACCATGCCAGGAATAACTGCTCGCGCACCAAATACGACGCCGTCAACGTTGATGCTCATGATTCGTTGATAAGCATCATTGTCAAGTCTCTCGAGCGGATAAGTCGAAAGATTACCAATCACATTTTGATGTGTTGCAACACCAGCGTTAAGACAAACAATGTCGAACGACTCAAATGTCGGGATCAATTTATCCCAGGCGTCAGAGTCAGTTACGTCGAGATGAACGTATTCTCCACCAACTTCAACGGCAATCTCTTTACCCAGTGTGTCGTTGACGTCGGCAACGACAACGGTTGCCCCTTCACGGGTAAATCTGCGCGCCATCTCGGCGCCGATACCGCTTGCACCACCAGTTATGAACGCCCTCTGTCCTGCTAATTGCTTTGTTGTTTTGTCGCTCATAATTCAGCCAAGTTTAACCCAACCACCCACAAGGCCACTCATGAAGCCACCGTCAACTTGAACATCTGTCGCATTTAGCCATTCAAGGCTCGGGTCAGACAAAAACAAAATTACTCGAGCGATATCGATTGCAGTGGCGTCACGACCAGTCTCGCGCGTCACTAAATCGAGTAGAGGTCCGACCGACTCACGAAAGTCTTTCAAAATTGGTGTCTGCACCGGGCCAGGGCTAACTGTGTTTACGCGAACACCGCGTTCGCGCAACCAGTGCCCTTGTTGTTTCGCCATCACCACAACACACTCTTTTGAAAAGTCATATGCCCGCTTGCCGTCCATTGGATGATCTTTAAGCCAAGCGACACCTGTTGCATAATCAGGTGTTGCGAGCAGTCTTTGCACTTCGTCGAGGTGTGCCGCCCACTGTGCGCCAGCGATTGATGCCACATGGGTCACCGAGCCGCCACTGCGAATGCGGTCAATCAATGAATCCGTGAGCATGCGCAGACCGAGAACATTCACGCGCACCACGATTTCTGGATCAACTGTGCCGGGTACGCCGGCAATGTTTAACAGCACATCAATCTCGCCATTGATTTGTTTTGCAGCCGCCGTGATCGTTTCTGGTTGCGTGAAGTCAACCGAAATAAATTGTTCAACTTTGAGATCGCTTGGGTTGCGATCGAGAGCAATCACATTTGCGCCAGCAGCAAGCAACAACTCTGTCGTCTGACGACCTATGCCCGATGCGGCGCCGGTGACGACAACCGTCTTGTCTTTATAAGCAGAATATTGGTTCACCGTGGGCGCTGAGGGATTCGAACCCCCGACCCTCTCCTTGTAAGGGAGATGCTCTAACCAACTGAGCTAAGCGCCCAAACACCAAACACTCTTGCGAATACCTTGGCGAATGAAACTCTTAGTGTATTGGATTTTCTTTACTTCGTATCGACAACTAAAAATGCTTCAGCGGTGCGACCTGTTGGCAAGCCACCCGCCTGCGCAATCATCTCTCCCCAACCACGCATTCGCGCTGGCAAGCCATCAGGGTCAGTGTGCTGACTTTGATGACACAGTAATGCTGCAATCTTTTTATCCAAAACGTCTGTCGTATCCACGAACTGTTTTGGATTCGGGCCCGCCATAATCCAAGTTTCAGGCACGGCATGCGGGGCCAGCCCTCGCTCGCTGAGCAATTCAGGAAACGCAAATTCGTTTCGCGCGTCGGGATAAATTGCACACATTGTTGCTTCGCCAGTTGCTAAATGATCCGGATGACTTGCATAAATGCGCGAGTAGTTTCGCTCTGCTGATTGAGTCAGCACACGATCTGGTTTAACAATACGTATTACGGCGCTCAGTTCGCGACGCAAATTGAGATCTGCGACGACTGCACCGTCAGGAAACCCAAGCCAATGCAATTCAGTAA
>BJGF01000117.1 GCA_014190295.1 Actinomycetes bacterium
AGTAGTTCAATCGGTGAGTATCGAAGTTCCTACCTACGACGGCGCTAAACAAAAAGTTGCAGAAATTTTGACTAGTGCTGGTCTGTATCTTGATAAAGAAAGTGGCAATCAAATTTGGAGGAGAAAAGATGGCTGATCCGTTTAAAGCTCGCAATCCGTTCGCTCCGTGGGATCGACGTGAGTTACCAGGAATGTTCGATGTAGAAGAAACTGCGCGTCGTGTCGGTCACTACAAATGGGCTGAAATGAAACTGTTCGAAGTTCTCGGCGGATGGATCGCAACTGTTCCGGAGATTGACGTCAAACTTCGTCTCGGAACACACTGTTACAAACATGCTTGGCATGCAGAGTTGTGGCACAACCGATTGCCAGAACTTCGCGAGATGAACCCGGAGAGACTGACTTGTCCACCCAATGATGCGATGGTTCGATTCGTTGCGGCGCTCACCGAACCAGAAGCACCAGAGATGACAATCGAAAAACTTGTGGGCGTCTACCGCGTTTTTATTCCACACTTCATTTCGGCTTATACCTTTCACTTAAATAACACCAGCCAGATCACAGATGGGCCGACCAGCAGGTCAATCAAATTTATTCTTCAGGATGAGTTCGATGACTGGCGAGATGGCGAGATGTTGATCCAATCCCTATTAACTACGCCTGCAGAAGTTAAGCGTGCGTCGGAGCATCAGGCCCGTCTAGAGATATTGTTGATAGAAGCAGGCGGAATCGCTGGTCCAGGTACTATTGGCTCGGCAGACGTCGAATAAATAACTAGTCAGGGGTCAACGGTGAGAAAATTTTTTCCAGTAGAAGATCTAGCGCGTGACGAGCGCTTCAATCAAGCCACCAACGCAGAGCGCATGGCCGACACGCGTGGCACGAGCAACACTGGCGTAATCCGCAAAGCTCGTAGCACGAATCGCCTCACACCTGCACGGCCCGACGCAACCGATGCTGCACGAAGTTTGATGCACGGAATCATGGTCGGAGAAATTCAAGCACTCGAAGGTGCAGGACGAACATGTTTTGATTTTGTAACTGGTGAAGAAGCACCGTTTGAACTCAAACTTGATATGGCTCGCCAATGTTGGGACGAAGCACGTCACGTAGAAATAAGCGTAAAACTTTCTGAGTGGATGGGAACAGAACTGGGGCAGTTCGTCGAGAACACCGTGTTGTTCGCCGCTGCTTGCAGTCAAGACCCAGTGCTCCGACTTGCTGGTGTCAACCGTGCCCTTGAAGGACTTGCAATTGATGTGTTCACGACGATGAAAGAATTCGGAGAACTCGCTGGCGACCCGTATCTCGCATTCTGTGAAGACTGGATGCTTGCCGATGAAGTGACCCACGTAAAGATGGGCAGTGTTTGGTTGCGAAAAATTACCGAAAATGATCCAGAGCGTCGTGCGAAGGCGCTCGAGTTTCAATCTGTTGTTGACAAAATTTTCAGCTACGGCGGACTTCGTAGCGAAAGTGACGAGTCACCAATTTTACTTGCGCGACGATTTCGTGAACTCGCCGGTTTCAGCGATGGTGAACTCTCAGAAATCGCTGATGTCTCACTCGCCGCGCTCAATGAGCGTCGTGAGGCATTAGAAAAAACATTCGCCACCTCGCCTGCCTAAGTAACCGCCATGAAAGTGACGGTTGAACCGTCGATTTTTTCGATAGTTAAATACGACGCCGATGAGATCGCTGGTGTCGCAAAAGAAATGCTCACCCTTTTGGGCATGAAGTCGACAAATTTAACGATTGAAGTAGATGAGACAGTTGCGATGTCTCGTGTTACGACGACTATGGGTGATCCGGTTCATGTTCTAGCGATGAGTTCAGCATTTGAGAATTTGAGAAAACCGAGAACTTTCAGTGCCGACAACACAAAGTTTTCTCTCGGCAGGGGTTTGTTGCGCGTGCGAGATCGTCTGACCGGAAACTTTTCTGACGCACCAGTAGACGAAGATCTATCAATCGTTGAGGCTGCCACTTGGGAGACATACTGCGTCGGTCGGTTATCGAGGCTCGGCTTAAAAGTTCACAAACAGCGTTGGCACTACAACTTTCGTAATCGTCATGGATTCAACGATGCGACTGACAAGCACTTTGAAACGATATGGGAGTCCGATGACCTGACTTGGTCGCAATTAACCGAAATTTCTCGTCACGCGATCGCGTGACAAAACTCAGCGAGATTTAGCGCTCGCGTAATTTTGCTAAAAGTCGCAAGATTTCGAGGTAGAGCCAAACAATCGTGACCATCAATCCGAATGCGGCGTACCACTCCATATATTTTGGCAAGCCCGCTTGTTCGCCACGCTCAATGAAGTCAAAATCGAGAGCCAAGTTCATTGCCGCAAGACCAGCAACAAGAAAACTAAAACCAATGCTCATCAAGCTTGAACTATTGAAGAACGAAATGTTCATGCCGAACAAACTAAGCAGCAACGACACACCGTAAAAAATTGCGATGCCCATTGTTGCGCCGATCACCGTGCGACGCATCTTGTCAGTGACTCGAATTACCCCTGTGCGGTAGAGAACAAGCATCACCACGAAAACACCAAGCGTTACTCCAACTGCTTGAATCACTATGCCGTCATATGCCGTGTTAAAAACTTTCGAGATCGCACCAACAAAAACACCTTCGGCGATTGCATAAACAGGTGCCAAGACCCGAGCCAATTTCGGCTTGAACGTCAAAACAATCGCAACGGCAAAGCCAATGAAGATTCCGCCGATTGTCCAACCAGGAAACTGCACCGCACCATCTGCCGATTCGCCAACTGCCGACCAGCCAAAAATTGCTGACGCGACGAGCAACAACATCAACAACAACGCGGCACTCGCAGTGCCGCTTGCTGTCATCGCATCGGCTGATCGATATGGCGAAACCGGGCCATCATTGATCGGAGCATGAATTGTCTGTGTTGATGCCTGTTGCCCTGCTTGAGGTGCTGCCCAACCTGCTTGGCCTGCGCTGCGCTGCACGACTTTATTAAATGACTTTTCGTTGAGTATTGGATTTGCCATAAAATAAATATTAACACCCAACGATTCTCGAACTACGCAAGATCGTGTGAACTAATCGAGTCCCATAATTCAACTTCTGGGGCTTTTGTCAACAAATTTTTACAAGATTTCGCCATTTCAACCATTAGTGCACTGTCAAAGTGTGTACGTTGGGCCTCGATCGAATCCCATTTTTGAATCACTAACACACGATTGTCTCGCACCGCCGAAATAACTAAATCAACGTTCCGACAGCCTGGAGACATACGTGTCATCACGACATATTTGGAAAGCACAGCAATTAACCCACCTAAATTTGACGCGTCAAACTGCAGGGTGACGACGGCAATCGAAACATCCCCAGTACTCATAATCTTTAGCCTCGCAGTTTTTGCCCATTTTGGCACATAAATTTTCGTGATTTTCGCGTGTAGGTTCTATGCCTCGTCGGTATCGTTAGGCGTGTCGCACCGAGTGTGGCTCAAAGATTAAGGGGAATACGTGGCCAAAGAGCGAATTGACCGAGACGACGAAGATCTAGTCCGGCTTTACCTCACCGATATCGGTCAGTATGTTTTGCTCACCAAGGAAGACGAAGTTCGCCTGGCAAAAGCCATCGAAGAAGGCAAAGCAGCCGACGTCACGCTCAAGAGAACAGAAAAGCAAGTTAATCCAACTAAGCGTCGTGAACTCAACAAAGTTGTCCGCGCCGGCTCACGTGCTGAACGCCAATTCGTGCAATCAAACTTGCGACTCGTCGTGTCGATTGCAAAAAAATATCAAGCATCCGGCTTGCCGCTGCTGGATTTGATTCAAGAAGGCAACCTTGGTTTAATGCACGCCGTCGAAAAATTTGACTGGCGAAAAGGTTTCAAATTTTCGACATATGCAACTTGGTGGATTCGCCAAGCGATCACTCGTGGCATCGCCAACACAGGGCGCACAATTCGGCTTCCGGTTCATGCTGGTGACACACTCGCCCGTTTACAAAAAGCGCGTTCACGCCTTGAGTTGAAGTTTGGTCGACACGCGACACTTGCCGAACTAGC
>BJGF01000118.1 GCA_014190295.1 Actinomycetes bacterium
GTTGAACTTCGTGGGCTGTTTGATGTGCATGCCAAGCAATACGGCGTGTATCCATTGCGCGATCCAGGCTCACCGCGAAACGGCAATTTCGCAGTGCCACATTCGCTGGATGGAATTTCTAAAATGAAATACAACAAAGCACACTTTCGAATGCCCGAAAGTTCGGTGATCAATATCAAGAACTGTTCATTTCGAATAACCGCAGATATCGAAATCCAAGGACTGCATCCTCATGGCGTGATCGTTTGCCAAGGCGGAAACATGGCCGGCTGGTCGTTGTATCTAAATAAAGAATCTCAACCCGTGTTTCACTACAACTGGTTTGGCCACGAACACACTTCAATCGCCAGCAACACGAAACTCACAGCCGGCAAGCACACAGTTGAAGTTAGTTTTGCTTACGATGGCGGGTTTGGTGCAGGTGGAAACGTAGTACTTTTAGTTGACGATCTAGAAGTCAACTCAGGACGAATCGAAAAAACGGTGCCACTTGTTTATTCAATGAGTGGTGAAACTTTTGATGTTGGCGTTGATACTGGGTCAGCCGTTGGTCCATACCCACATGGCTTTGATTTCACTGACCAAATTATTGCCGTGACTATTGAACGACTCGACGAACCGCCACCACAGATTCGCCAGAAAATGCGTGAAGGTGAATTTCGTGCCAGCCTCAGCACGCAATAGTTTTTAAGAACTAGACGACCCGAGTCGTTTGCGAACGGCATCACGAACCTGGGCATCAAAACTTTGCACGTGAGTTTCAGAAAGTTTGTAGGCAAGATCAGAATTGCCAGATTCAAGTGCGTGCAAAATCTCTACGTGTTCGTCAAGTGCGTGCCCCATGTCAGCAACATCAGATAAATAAATATGCCAAAGTCGATCACTCTGCGCATATAAAACATCGAGCGTGTCCGTCAAGAAACGATTTCCGGCAGCCTGCCAAACAATTTCATGACACTCGGCGTCAAAATGAATTTGATCTTGCGCCGTAATTTTAGGTTTCTTTGCTTGTGTCAAGACGTCATGCATTCGCTGCCAATGTTCTGGGCGACCTCGTTGACATGCCAAGCGCGCCGCGTACGGCTCTAAGATCGCACGTGTTTCATAGAGCATCGAAAGTTCGGCAACATCAATACTTGAGACGATCATTCCGCGTCGAGGAATCACAACCAAGAACTGATCTCGCGCTAAACGCTGCAACGCTTCACGAATCGGTGTGCGTCCGATACCGAGTTGCTGTTGCAATTCATCTTCGCGAATTACCGCACCAGGGGCGAGTTCTAAACGCACGATCATTCGGCGAATCAGGCTGTACGCCTGCTCGCTAAGGGATTCTGTAGCCATTTGATTACAGTCTACTCTGGTGATATCGTTCTGATATATAACCAAATGGTTTTTCTGAAATCACAATTAGCGGGGTCACGAAAATGAGCGAATTTCCAACTAGGGCGAAGTGTGTTGTAATCGGTGCAGGAATTGTCGGCAACTGTTTGGTTGGCCACCTTGCAAAACTCGGCTGGACCGACATGGTTCAGATCGATAAAGGTCCTTTGCCAAACCCTGGTGGTTCGACTGGTCACGCTTCGAACTTTATTTTTCCGACTGATCACAACAAAGAAATGGCGTTGCTGACTCTTGCATCACAAAAGCAATACATCGAAATGGGAATGAACAACACTTGCGGCGGCATCGAAGTCGCACGCAATCCGGAACGTCTTGAAGAATTCAATCGTCGCATGACATCTGCCAAGTCTTGGGGCATTGACGCCAAACTGCTTACTCCTGCGCAAGTGAAAGAACTTGTGCCGTTCATCAACGAAAAAATTATTCTTGGCGGTTTCTATACCCCAAGTGTTTCGTGTGTCGACTCGTTGCAGACAGGCACGCTGATGCGTGAAGGTGCTGTGAAATCTGGCAACTTGAATGTTTTTGCAAATACTGAAGTGCTCGATCTTGAAGTTGAGAACGGCGCGATCAAAGCAGTTATCACCAACAAGGGTCGGATCGAAGCAGAATACGTTGTTGTCGCATGTGGTGTGTGGAGTCCAAGAATTGCACAAATGGCTGGTGCAAATATTCCGTTGACTCCAGCGGTGCACCAAATGGCAGATGTTGGACCAATAGATATTTTGCAAAAGTCGAATGCCGAAGTTGCTTACCCAATCGTGCGCGACATGGATACTTTTTGCTACGAGCGTCAAACAGCAGGCTCAATGGAAGTCGGAAGTTACGCCCACCGCGCAATCTTCATGCACCCAAATGAGATTCCTTCAAACGAAGCATCGGCACTCTCGCCTACCGAGTTGCCGCTTACACAAGACGACTTTGATCCGCAAATGGAGCAAGCCATCGAATTGATGGAGATGCTCGGTGATGCCGAAATAAAATATGCAATCAATGGTTTGCTTTCTCTGACCCCAGATGCAATGCCAGTGCTTGGCGAAACAGTTGAAGTTAGAAACTTATGGTCGGCAGCAGCAGTATGGATCAAAGAAGGCCCGGGCATCGCTCAGCTTGTGGCCGAATGGATGACATATGGATATCCACATTTGTGTGATCCGCATTCGTCTGATATTTCGCGTTTTTACGCCCATGAAAAAACAGAACACCATATTTATGCGCGATGCGACGAGCACTTCAACAAGACTTACGGCATCGTTCACCCGCGTGAGCAATGGGCAACACAGCGCGATATGCGTCGCAGCCCGTTTTATGCGCGAGAAGAAGCAGCCGGTGCAACTTTCTTTGACGCTCGTGGCTGGGAGCGCCCACAATGGTTTGCTTCAAATGAGAAGTTGATCGGCAAGTTCAAAGATTCATGTGATCCCCGTCCGCATGAGTGGGATGCTCGTTGGTGGTCGCCGATTACAAATGCTGAACACTTACAAATGCGTGAATCAGTCGGCATGGTCGACCTCACCGCGTTCAACGAGTTCGATTTCACGGGTTCAGGTGCGATGAAATTCTTGCAATACATGTGCGTCAATAATGTTGATGTCGAAGTTGGTCGCTCGGTTTACACACCGTTGCTTACACCCGGTGGAGGCTTCAGAGGCGATCTAACAATCATGCGACTGGCTGGCGACCACTTCAGAGTTATCACTGGTGCCTTTGACGGAGGACGCGACAACTATTGGTTCAATCGTCATATGCCAACAGATGGATCGGTCAAGTTCACCGACATGAGTTCCGCGCTTTGCACGATTGGCGTTTGGGGACCTAACGCAGAAAAAACAATGTCGAAGATAGTCACCGGAGATCACAAGCCGTTTGATGTTTCGCAAAAGAATTTCCCTTACGGTGCGGTGCGCAATGTTCTCATCGGCGGCGTTCCGTGCACGATGTTTCGAATCTCTTATGTCGGCGAAAATGGCTGGGAGATTTATACAAAAATGGAGCACGGTCTGCGTATTTGGGATTCAATCGCTGCGGCTGGCAAAGAATTTGAAATCATTCCGGTCGGCATGGGCGTTTATGCAGTGACGGGTCGAATCG
Source organism: Actinomycetes bacterium (assembly GCA_014190295.1). Lineage (GTDB taxonomy): Bacteria > Actinomycetota > Acidimicrobiia > Acidimicrobiales > Ilumatobacteraceae > BACL27. Next base: position 3,496 of record BJGF01000118.1, read on the forward strand.
AAAAGGGTTACCGCTTGATGGGTGCAGAACTTGAAAGCGAATACAACCCTGTTGAGGCAGGTTTGGCTCGCGCGAAAGTCAAGTCGGCAGATTTCATCGGCAAAGCCGAATACCTGAAAGCCCGAGAAGAAAAACCATGTGCAGTCATGTGCACACTCGAGATGATCGACAATACGAGCAAGTCAGGGATCAAACGCTTCCCAACAGGTGGCAACGAACCGATCTTGACAAAAACTGGCGAGCGCATCGTCGACACAAAAGGTCGTGTGTCGCGAGTAACAACAGCAGGTGCGGCACCATCGCTCGGCAAATATCTGCTACTCGCCTATCTCACCCCAGAACATGCCGTTGAAGGCAACGAGTTGCGTGTGATGTACATGAACGAGTTATACCCAGTGCGTGTTGCCCGAGTTGGTAGTCTACCTGTGTTTT
>BJGF01000119.1 GCA_014190295.1 Actinomycetes bacterium
GTTCAAGATTCCGACTTTGATCGGCATCTGCTCAACGGATGCAGTGATTAATTCTTGTGCAGTCATCTGAAAGCAACCATCACCATCAATTGCCCAAACAGTTTTATCTGGACGACCAACTTTTGCGCCGATCGCCGCAGGCACCGAGAAACCCATCGTGCCGAGACCACCTGAGTTAACCCATGTGTACGGTTCGTTGAAATGCCAATACTGACTCGACCACATTTGATGCTGACCAACACCTGAAACAAGAATCGTGCCTTCAGGCGATGCGTCACGAAGTTTTTCGAGACAATATTGTGGCTTAAGTGCTCCACCTAATTCGCTTGGTTCATAAGCAAGCGGAAAATTTTCTTTCCAACCATTTAAGCGACTGCGCCATGGCGAAATATCTGCTTGCACCATCGTGCCGGCAAGTAAATCACGCAAAGCAATAACCATTTCTTCAATTACAAGTCGACAGTCACCAACGATCGGCACGTCTGGCTTGCGAACTTTGCCTTGCTCGGCAGGGTCGATATCAACGTGAATAATTTTTGCATTTGGTGCAAATGCTGAAACTTTGCCAGTAACACGGTCGTCGAATCGTGCGCCGAGTGCAATCAACAGATCTGCTTTTTGTAATGCAGTAACTGCAGTTGCATTGCCGTGCATTCCTGGCATACCCAAACACAATGGATGATTGTCAGGAAATGCCCCACGAGCCATCAAAGTTGTGACGACGGGAATTTGTGTAAGTTCGGCGAGTTCACGCAACGCATCAGCAGCACGCGCTTTGAGCACACCGCCACCGACATAAAGAATTGGTTGCTTAGATTCGAGAATTAGTTTTGCCGCTTCTTTGATCATCCGTGGATGACCCTTGGTTGTCGGCTTGTAGCCAGGCAAACTGTCAAGTACTTCATCGTCTGTCGGCCAATGCCAAGTCATCATGTTTTGCAAAACATCTTTTGGAACGTCAATTAAAACTGGACCAGGTCGGCCAGTCGTAGCGATATGAAACGCTTGACGAATTGCCAACGGCAAATCATCAGCGCTCATTACGAGTTCGTTGTGCTTTGTAATGCTGCGTGTGATTCCGACCGTGTCGCACTCTTGAAATGCATCGGTGCCGATCGCGCTTGTCGGAACTTGGCCAGTTATGGCAACCATCGGAACAGAATCCATATAGGCATCGCACAATGGTGTTACCAAGTTTGTCGCTGCAGGACCACTTGTAACCATCGCAACTCCAGGTCGACCGGTCACGTGGGCATAACCTTCGGCCATGTGTCCAGCACCTTGCTCGTGACGAACAAGAATGTGGCGAATGCTCGACTTAATCAGCGGGTCGTATGCAGGCAAGATGCAGCCACCTGGTAGACCGAACATCACTTCAACATTTTCTTGCTCAAGACCTTTAATTAGTGCTTGGGCTCCTGTGAGTTGTTGATTCGATTTCATTTTGACTCTCCTGTTCTTGCTTTCTGATTTTCTAATCTGATTTTGGGTAATAAAAAAACCTCCCATCAGGGAGGTTGTCGGCGCACGCTCTTGAGCGCGCGCCTAGAGAATAACTACGACAGTTGCGCTATAGAGACCTGTTGTTGTAAACATCCCTTTAAGTGTGGCAGCAAGTGCCAGTAGTTCACAACCTCTATATTGCGCCATTTGGCTGGCTAGTTATGGCGCTGGTCTAACACTGACAACGACTCGACGCTGATATGCCTTTCGATCGTCAAGAGAGGTTTGTGCAAGTTGGCGAATTGACTGCGAGTAGACCTGCAAAGACAGGCCCTCAACTCGCGATGCGATGTAACGACACACCACTTGGGCTCGTTGTCGTGAGAGCTTTGCCATCGCTGCGGCTGGGCCTTGACCGGCATAACCCACGCAGGTAACTCGATCGTGGATCACCAAATTTCGTGAAAACTTTTTTAGTTGACTAATTTGTTCGGCTGAAAGATTTGTTCCCAGCGGAGTGAATGGTTGGACAACTAATTGTGGCACGACTCGCACAGTTTCAATTTTTTTATTTTCAACTAACGGAAGTGTGCTAGTCGTCACGGGCACGGTGCTCGTGCTAGTCGTGCTCGTCGTGCTCGTCGTTGCAACCGGCAAACTTGCGACAGTGATGGTCGGCATAGTTATAGCTGGTGCCGTCGTGGTAGTCGGCATAGTTGTAGCCGGCACAGTTGCAGCCGGTGCCGTCGTTGTAGTCGGTGGCACTGTCGTGCTAGTTGTGCTAGTTGTGCTAGTCGTTGAAGTAGTTGTAGTTGTCGTGGTTGTGGTCGTCACCGGAGTAATCCCCGATGACACAACTGACACAGCACTCGTACCAATCGCGTTACTTGCCGTAACTCGAAATAAATATGAAGTGTTGTTTACTAAACCAGTCACCGTTGCGCTCAGGGTGCTCGCCACACCATCAGCAAACGTTGACCAAGTCGAACCGCCATTCGACGTGTATTCAACGACGTAGTCACTAATCGAGGCACCACCATTTGATGGTGCACTCCACGACAACGCCACCTCTGTGTTACCCGCAGTCGCGACGAGAGAACTCACGCGCGCAGGTTCGGTGGTTGCATTGATTGTGCGACTCGTGCCAAGGCTGAGTGCATTCAATGAATCACCAAGTTCGTTTATTTCGTCACCCAAACTTAAAGTTGCGCCAGAGCCGAGCCGTCCATTCGAGCCACTACCCCAACACTTCACGGTCGAGTCATCTAACACGGCACAAGTGTGTGCGTCACCAGCACTGACTGCTTTTGCGGATCTTGCCGTGCCGAGATCTACCGCAGCGAGTGCGTCACCCATTTCGCCGCTCGCATCACCCAAACTTGTTGTGGCACCGTAGCCAAGTCGACCATTAGTGCCGTAGCCCCAACATTTGACAGCGCTGTTATCAAGCAAAGCACACGTATGCGCAGTACCTGCCGAGATCGAATTTGCGGTGCGCCCTGTGCCAAGTGAAACTGCACTTAACGCATCACCCATCTCGCCTGAATTATCACCCAATGAAATCTGATTGCCATAACCAAGTCGACCATCGGTACCGCTACCCCAACATTTCACCGTGTTGTTGTCAAGAATTGCGCAAGAATGCGCGTCACCAGCACTAATTGCTTTTGCAGTGCGACTCGTACCCAAACTTATTGCACTAAGCGCTGCCCCCATCTCGCCAGCACCGTCACCAATTGAGTCAACCGATCCAATACCAAGCTGGCCAAATGCCCCACCACCCCAACATTTAATAGTTGCATCGTCAAGTAGCGCACATGTATGCGTGCCTCCTGCGCTAACTGCAACAACTGTGCGACTCGTGCCGAGCGAAATTGCGGTTAATGCATCGCCCATCTCATTTGCGTCATCACCACGGTCATCTGTATCGCCAAGACCGAGTTGACCATCGGTATTTAATCCCCAACATTTGATAGTTGCATTATCAAGCAATGCGCATGTGTGCGCCGAGCCAGCCGTGATTGCAACTGCGGTGCGACTCGTGCCGAGCGAAACCGCAGACAGCGAATTTCCCATTTGGCCAGCAGTGCGACCCAGCGAAGTGACTGCACCATAACCAAGTCGACCGTTGGTGCCAAGCCCCCAACACTTGACGGTTGCGTTATCGAGCAAAGCGCAACTATGTGATGCGCCTGTTGCAATCATTGTTGCAGTGCGGCCAGTACCGAAATCTATTGCAGCGAGTGCGTCGCCCATTTCACCAGCACCATCACCCAGCGTTGTTGTTGCACCATAACCAAGTTGACCAGAACTTCCGAGCCCAAAACACTTTGAAGTTGAGTTATCAAGCACGACACAAGTGTGCGCTGTGCCAAGATCTAGATATCTCATCAAACCGCGAGTC
>BJGF01000120.1 GCA_014190295.1 Actinomycetes bacterium
TGCAGGTTCATAGATTCCGTCAATACGCCAAGACGAATAACCATGCCCGGGCAAATCTATTGCGAGCAAAGATACGCCCATCGCCAAAGCAACAGTGTCCCAGGTGTGAGCATTTTGTGCGCTGCCGTGAACCAAAACAAGCTCTGGCGAATCTGTGCCCCACTTCAACGCGCTTAGTTTTCGGCCGTCGGCGAGTGCAAGCGAAACACGTTCTACTTTTGGTAACGCCGAAACTTTTAACGAATACTCAGAAATATTTTCGCCAAACATCGAGAATTCGTCGTAGTGAATCATGCGACTCTCGTTATGGTGTGCTTGTCGTTGTAACCAACGAAGTTGTTGTTTTGCCCGCCACAGACCCAACACTAGTTGTCGTGGTCGAAGCAGCCGAAGTAGTCGTGACCGGAATAGTCGTGACCGGAATAGTCGTGTAGTCCGGATCTGGTAGGTCATAAGGCGGAACTGGTGAACCATATTCTTCGGGTTCTTTGATCCCGTCAAATACATAAATACGATCTGCGTATTTCACAAGCGCTGGAAAATATCTTGCAACCGACATCGGAATTCGTATACAGCCATGCGATGCCGGCTTGAGCGGCACAAGAATCGCCCCGTGCACAGCAATGTTGTAGTTGAAATACACAGGGTTATATAACGAGCCAAGTTTCGTTTCACGCATACCGGTTCGACGGTTGTAAAAATAAAAAATCCCGGGAGGAGTAACTGCTTGACCACAAATTCCTTGTTTAATTTGCTCAGTAGTTTTGTTTCCTTCTTCACCTGGGTCGATTTTTACTTCTTCACACCATTTCTCACCAGTGCCACTTGAAATATGTGTGACCAAGACGGGTTCTTGATTGGTGAATACGATCAAAACTTGCTCTTGCAAATAAACTTCAACGTGAGTTGGCGAATCAGCTTTACGCCTCGGCTTGAATTTAAGATCAGATTGCATAATTGACCACGTCGATTGAGTCACGGTGCCAGTTGCACGCTCACGCGGTACGCCAAGCACAAGTTTTTCAAATGCCCACATTGCTTGAACCGTATTTTGACCAAACATCCCATCAACTGGGCCCGGATCGAAGCGCAAGTCTTTTAGCCGTTGCTGTAATCGCAACACATCATCGCCTTGCATGCCCGACTCGAGCGTTCGATCAAGCGGAACAGTAACTAATGGCAACAAACTCGTTTCAACTACAACATTTGGGTTAGATATGTCGTCTGAGTTTTCGTTATTAGATTCGCTTGTGACAACACCAAACGCAATAACTGTCGCCAGAATCGCAAACGCGATTAGTGCTGGTCGCCAACGCTCAAAAACTGAATCTTCAACTGGCGAATTCATCGTGTCCTACTTTAGAACTAATTTATTGCGCTCGGTGTCGCCGCGTTCGGCTTGATCGCATTCAATTTTCTGCGCAGTTGAAATGCTTCACGAAGAATCTTGATGATCACCGACGGCGAACTGAGCGTCGATACACCACGAGTGCGAGGAAAGTAATCCACCCCAAACTGAACAACGCTCATATCAAGTTTTTTTGCGCTGACGATCAGTTCGGCGTCGATAAACGAACCTTCACTCTCGAGAGTGATCTGATCAAAAACAGATTTTCGACAAAGTTTGAAAGCAAAGTTGATGTCTCGAAATCGGACACCGAACAAGACCCGAACCATAAAGTTATAAAAAATCGAATACACAACCCGCACATATCCTTCGCCTGTTCGGTCAAAGCGGTAAGCGCTGACTATGTCGGCTTCATATTGGCGCATCAATCGCATCGCGTTATGAACTTCACGCATATCAAATGGCAAGTCTGCATCGGTGTATAACACGACGTCACCGCTTGCGGCTGCAAAACCAGACTTTATTGATCCACCCAGTTTGCGATTTACGGGGTGATGAACAACTTTGACTCGCTGATCTCGTGCTGCGGCCGCATCGGCAAGTTGCGGTGTCGAGTCGGTTGATGCGTCATCAACAATCACCAGTTCAAAGTCCGAAATTATTTCAAGTGCCTTTAATTCTTCGCAAAGTTCTTGGGCCGCATTCAACGCGCGTTGCAAGTACTGCTCTTCGTTCCACATCGGAAAGAACACACTTAATTTTTCGAATTTCGCCTGCAGCATCGTGTTCTCAGGCTATTGTCAGTCTTACGATGTCGTTACTTCCCCCACCTTCTCAAGGCCAGACGGCACGGGCTGGCTCTCTAACGCGTGGCTGGAAAGTTGCCGTAATAATCACCCACCTGTTAATTGCCGGATCATTAATCGCACTAGCGATTTCGTCTCGCACGGTCGGCAAGCCAACTTGGTGGCTTGGATCCCAAGAAAATCCTGCATCTATTTTGTTTTGGTTTTGTCCATTTCTTGGTCCAATCGGAGTGATAGTTGCTGCTGCGCGAAACTCGACTCGAATACATTTTGTCGGTGCGACGGCAACACTTATTTTGGTTGCAACCGGCGTTGTTGACATCACAAAAACGCCTGGCATTGCGATCGGCATAATCCTGCTTGGCATCTGCACAGCCGTTACAACAATCGCCGCAATCGCTGGGCGTCACCGATCAGTGACAACGAGCCTGTAAACCTTGACGCTTAAAACCCTCTCGGTTTCAACCCGCTCAGGTCTGTACCGTTAAGACGTGACAAAAAAGAGTTCAAAGACTGGCTCAGGTGCTGGCTCGAAAGTTTTAACTTCGTTGCCTAGCGGTGAACGTGTCGGCATCGCGTTTTCTGGAGGGCTTGACACTTCGGCTGCGGTTGCATGGATGCGCGAACGCGGTGCTTTGCCGTACGCATACACCGCCGACATCGGACAACCTGATGAAACAGATCTTGCGTCGATCCCACATCGTGCGAAAATTTATGGAGCGGTCGAAGCCAAACTTGTAGATTGTCGCGAGTTGTTGGTGCAAGAAGGATTGATCGCTTTGCAATGCGGTGCGTTTCACATTTCGACTGCTGGTAAAACTTATTTCAATACAACGCCACTAGGTCGCGCCGTAACGGGCACATTGTTGGTGCGCGAAATGAAACAAGATGGCGTCGACATCTGGGGCGACGGAAGCACATTCAAAGGCAACGACATTGAGCGTTTCTATCGCTATGGATTACTCGCTAATCCGAATTTGCGAATCTATAAACCATGGCTGGATGTTGATTTTGTTCGTGAGATGGGTGGTCGCGCCGAGATGAGTGCGTTCTTGACTACGAAAAAGTTGCCGTATCGCGACTCGGCGCAAAAGGCTTACAGCACAGACGCCAACATCTGGGGCGCAACCCACGAAGCAAAATCTCTGGAAGAACTTTCAACGAGCATGCACATCGTTGCTCCAATTATGGGTGTGGCGCATTACGACAGTGCAGTAAATATCGCCACCGAAGACGTGATGATTCGTTTCGTAGATGGCTGGCCTGTGGCGATCAACGGCAAAAAATTTAAATCACAAACCGAGTTGGTGCTTGCAGCCAACGAAATTGGTGGTCGCCACGGTCTGGGCATG
>BJGF01000121.1 GCA_014190295.1 Actinomycetes bacterium
CAAAAGATTCGCCTTGGTCTTCGTAAACGACTCGCACCCAACCGCTCTTGCAGTAAATCATTTGAAACTTAACGCGGTGGTAGTGCACATAATCGGGCACCGGCCCACCATTTGGTATGTGAATGTGCGAAGCAATGAACACACCGCCCAAACGACTCGGTATCAAATCGCGATATCGCATGCCAGCGCGGCCATTTGTCCATGAAGCGTCACTTGTGAGTTGACAAACCACTAACGACTCGCACAGTAGAGGTAAATCAACTATTTGATTTACCAAAATAAGTTCAATGCTCGTGCCGTTTGGAGCCCGCAGAATTTCTGGCGCACGGTCAACACAATGCAATTGAAGCATCACATTTTCGCCTGAACCTCCGACCTGTAGACAAAGTCGAACCCCATAACCACTGATAATCGCTGTACGTGGATTGTCTGCCGGCGTGATCATCTCAATTCGAAAACCAAGTTCGCCTGTGAAAAAATTCAGGGTCTCATCAAGTTCTATACACGGAACAACAACCGCAGCAGCTTCGATCTTGCTTGTCAATTGTGAATCACTTGAAGCCATTGCGATAACGCTATTTCTAACAACTATTCAACATTAAAGCGGTACACATTCGTGTCGCGCTTTACAAAACCGAGTCGCTGATACAGCCTGTTGGCGGCTTCACGCGACGGACGAGAAGTCAGGTCAACAGTGCTTGCGCCACGGCGTTTTGCTTCTGCAATTGCGGCATGATTCAACGCTTCGCCGACGCCATGCCCGCGTGCGGTGCTATCCACGACAACGTCTTCAATCCATGCGCGAACGGCGGTTGGAATACGAAAGATCGCCAGAGTCAACAAACCAACAATTTTATTATCAATCCGGGCAACGAACATCAGGGTTGAATCGCTATCGATAATTTCTGCGAGTTCACTAACCGTGATCGGCTTAGCCGAAGACGAAAGTTGCGGAATCAGACGGTGACACGCGGCGACTAATTCTTCAGACGCCTGCGATGCGATTTCAACAGGTACTGCCGAAGGCATACCGTTTATCGTATCCGTATTACACACGTTGCCCAAGAAATTGGATAGCGTCATAGCAAATGTCCACGAATGATCATGTGCGCTGGTTATCAAAACCGTCACTTAAAAATCCAACTTTTATCGCCGCCTTTACTGGATGGAACGACGCAGCCGATGCGGCATCAAATGCAGTAAACAATCTTGTTGAAGGATGGGGTGCAACTCCGCTAGCGACAATCGACCCAGAACCATTCACCGACTACAGCAAAGATCGCCCCCACGTAAAACTTGAAGGCAGCAGAAAGAGACGCATTATTTGGCCGACTGTCGGTCTTTGGCATGTCAACGGCGCCGGTGGCGACATCATTCTTGCTCTCGGCCCGGAGCCGAGTCTGAAATGGAAATTATTTTCGCGACAAATTCTTTCAATCGCCGAACACTTTGACGCTTCTATGTTCTTGACACTTGGATCATTGCTCGCCGATGTGCCCCACAGTCGACCTGTACAGATAATCGGCACTGCGACTGATTCTGATCTGATTGACCGATTTAATTTGCAGAGATCTCGATATGAAGGGCCAACGGGCATCGTCGGCATTTTGCATGACACTTGCGATGAAGGTTCAATCCCTTCGGCATCACTTTGGGCTGCAGTGCCTGCATATGCATCTCAAGTACCTTCTCCTAAGGCATCGTTGGCCCTGATGCGACGTGCATGCGAAATAATCGGCACACCTGCGCCACTCGCCACAGTGATGAACCTAATTGATCGATACGAAGAACAAGTTGACTCGTTGGTTCAAGATGACGACGACTTGGTCGCTTATGTTGAGCGACTTGAAACGATGACTGATAACGGCATGAGCATTGACGATGAGGTTGACGACAGTCAACTGCAATTTGATTTCGCTGGAGACTCGGATGAACCGGCTGATTCAAGCAATCTGATGGACGAAGTTGAACAATTTCTCCGCGATCAAAACGGCAACTAACTAATTAACTAACGCGCTCAATTTAGGTTGCATCGATAACTTCGACGCGAAGACGCTTGTTGCCTTTGCCCTTGCTCTCTGTTTTAAGAACTTTCATTCGCCCGACTTCTGAAGTCGAACGCACGTGTGTGCCACCGTCTGCTTGTTTGTCAAGACCAACAATGTCAACGACGCGAATTTCTTTCACGGTTTCAGGGATCATATTTACCTTGGTGCGAATTAAATCTGCATCACTGATTGCCGTATCGCGTGGCAAAAAACTGACCGTAATCGGATAATTCGCGACTAGCGCTTCATTAACCAGAGACTCGACCATCTGTGCAAAACCTTCAGGCAAAGGGTCAAATTCGAAATCCATGCGTGCACTGAGTGGCTCCATGTTTCCGCCTGTCACTGGCACTTGCCACTGATTCCAAATCACTCCGCACAACACATGCATCGCAGTGTGCGTGCGCATTAATTTATGTCGACGATCCCAATCAACCTGACCGTGCACCGAGTCGCCAACGACAAAAACCTTGCTCGGCTCAAGTGTGTGCCACACAAGTTCACCTTCTTTGCGCACATCAGTTACGCGCGCACCAGAGATCTGACCAGTGTCGTTGGGTTGACCACCACCAGTTGGATAAAAAATGGTGCGATCTAAAGCAATCGCATTATCGCGAACGTCAATAACTTTGGCGTCAAACTCTGTCAAATATGCATCAACTAAATAAAGCAGTTCTGTCGCCATCACTGCAATTTTAGACTGGTGTGTTACTGCGAGTTATTAGTTGTGCGACTTAGTAGTCGTCCATTCCTCCGCCTGGCATTGCTGGTGCACTTTCTTCTGGCTTGTCAGCAATGACGGCTTCGGTGGTTAAGAACAATGCCGCAATTGATGCCGCGTTCTGCAATGCAGAGCGTGTCACTTTTGCTGCGTCGATGACTCCAAGTTTTACAAGATCGGTGTATTCGCCATTTGCAGCATTGAAGCCTTCATTGCCCTTCATACTCTTTACTTTTTCGACGACTACTCCGCCTTCTAATCCGGCGTTCTCGGCAATTTGCTTGAGTGGTGCCGACAACGAACGCGCGACCATTCGCGCACCAGTTGCTTCGTCACCCTGAAGTGTTGCCATTACTTTTTCAACGGCCTCTTGCGCACGCAATAACGCAACTCCGCCGCCAGGAACAACACCCTCTTCGATCGCTGCTTTTGTTGTGCTCACAGCGTCTTCGATGCGGTGCTTTTTTTCTTTAAGTTCAACTTCGGTTGCCGCGCCAACTTTAAGAACTGCTACTCCGCCAGACAATTTGGCTAGGCGCTCTTGAAGCTTCTCACGGTCGTAATCACTATCAGTGTTGTCGATTTCGGTTTTAATCTGGCTGATTC
>BJGF01000122.1 GCA_014190295.1 Actinomycetes bacterium
ATCTGGCCAACTTTTTGAGACGACCTCTGGGTTCTGCACGACTACCCCATTTATACGCAAGCCGATCAGAGCAAACGCCATCGCTAATCGATGGTCGTGATGTGTTGCAAGACTCGCCCCGACCAAGGGTGTTGGCGTGATCGTCAGCCCATCTTGGTGTTCATTGATATTTGCCCCCAGTTTGCGTAATTCTGTGGCAAGATCTCCGATTCGGTCGCTTTCTTTGGCTCGAATGAAACTAACTCCGGTTATTTTCGTCGGAGATTCTGCAAATAGCGCTACTACGGCAAGGGTCGGCACACAGTCACTGATCTGCGACATGTCGATTTCAATGCCTCTGAGTTGTGCGTTCTTGTCGCGAGTGATCTGAATGCCAGTTGATGTTTGGCGAACCCCGCAACCCATCAACGAAAGCGCATCAAAGAATTCAACATCACGCTGCAAACTGTTACGAGTCAGCCCGGCAATTGTCAAACTGCCACCAGTTATCGCAACTGCCGCACTTGGATAAGAAGCCGACGACGCATCTGGTTCGACTTCAAATGAAACTCCGCAATATTCTCCGGGGCTGACCCAAATCGCGTTTTCGGTCATTTCTGTTTTGGCACCAAAAGCTCGCATCACCCCGATCGTCATATCTAAATACCCGCGCGAAACTATTTCGCCGCGCAACTCAATTTCTAAACCGTCTGTCATATATGGCGCAATCATCATTAAGGCGCTTGTAAATTGACTCGAAGTCGCCGAGTCGATCGCGATTCGCGCTTGCCACGATGAGCCTCGTTGCACAGTCACTGGCAGATGACCAGCAACTTGCGAACAGGCAACCGAAACACCCAGATTCGAAAGTGCATGATGTAGGTCAGCCATCGGACGACTACGCAATGGGGCGTCACCGTCAATCGTTGTTTGCCCTGCACGCAAAGCACCAAGTGCAGTCAAGAATCGTGATGTAGTGCCGGCAAGACGGGTCTGCAAAATAACTGACTTTGTGTCTTCTAAGTTCAACGCTCCACCAACAGTGACAGTGTCGTTAATTTTTGTCACGTCAACACCAAGAGCCTGAAGCGAATCGAGCATCGCTTGAGTGTCATCACCAGGAGCACAATTTGAAATTACAGATTTTGAGTTGGCAAGTGCCGCACAGATCAGGACGCGATTTGCAATTGATTTCGAACCAGGGACTTTCAATATTTTGTCGTCACCAGCCGCGGTCATGAAACTGCTTGCACCGTCGGGCGAAATTTTCGCGCCATTAATCCACCACGAAACATTTCAGCACTGGCTTTATCAATAATCAATACAAGAATTCCGCGATCACCTTCGACTGAGTGGGACACTTCGAAGTTTGCAATGTTTACCCCCAAATCGGCGGCCAAAGTGAAAATTTCAGCGGCAGAACCCGAGCGGTCAGGAATCGGCACGCGCACTTCGCACACATCCATAAGTTCATGCACACGACCTGGCAGGTTCGCTCGGGCGTGACGAGCAGTTTGTAGGCGGTTCAGCAACTCAGCGTTATCTTGTTTGTCGACGATTCTGCGCATCTCGGTTAAACCAGAAATCATTCCGTCAAGTGCGTCAAGAATGGCATCACGGTTTTCGCGACAAATGTCAATCCAAATTTGTGGCTGTCCAGATGCAACACGAGTCATATCGCGAAACCCGCCGGCAGCAAGTCGTAAAACCGCGACGTGTTCTTCTGCGGTGATGTGGGCAAGTCCCATCAAAGTCGCCGCGGTCAAATGGGGCAAATGACTGACCACGGCGACGAGGCGGTCATGACGTTGCGCATCGAGCACCACAATTTCTGCACCCAGTGAAGTAATAATTTTTGCAAGTTTTTCGAATGTCGAGTCGGCTGAATCGACAGAGGGCGTGAGCACCCAGACCGCACCTTCAAACAACAACTCATCGGCGCCATCAAGACCGGCAAGTTCACTGCCCGCCATTGGATGTCCGCCGATGAATCTAGGGTCACGCACTGCATCAACTACCGATGATTTGACTCCCCCGACATCGGTGACGATTCCTTTTGTTTGAGTCAATGCAATTTGGGCCTGCTTGGGAATCGAAGAAACAGGTGTAGCAATGAAACTTATTTCTGCTTCAGGGTCGATGCCAATCGCACCAATAATCTTGCGTTCAAGTGCAGCCTCTGCCGTTTGGATATTTTCGTCACTACCGGTGACGTGAAAACCATTTTTTGCCAAAGCCAAAGCCAAAGAACCGCCAATAAGCCCGAGTCCTAAAACATTGGCGCGTCGTGTAACCACTTCTAAATTCTACCTGAGCGCTACTTTGCCGTGGCTTGATTTAATAACACGACCTCTGCAGTGGTTAATTCCCGCCACGTTCCTGGGGCAAGAGTGCGATCTATCAACGGGCCTATGCGCACGCGAACTAGCCGCTCGACTGGATGACCAACTGCTTCACACATTCGACGAATCTGACGATTGCGCCCTTCGTGAATAATGATTCGCAACACGCCAGGTTGCAATTGCCCAACTTGTGCTGGTTCGGTGAAACCATCATCAAGTTCTACGCCGTCCCGCAATTTTTTTAAGGCAGACTCGCTTACCCCATTTTGTGAACATTCGACATGCGCCAGGTATTCCTTTTCAATGCCGAAACTTGGATGCGTCAAGCGATGACCGAGTTCGCCATCATTGGTCATCAAAATCAAACCCTCTGTCTCAGAATCTAAACGCCCGACCGGAAACACTCTTGGCTCCATTGGTACGAGTTCAATCACCGTTGCGCGACCATGCGTATCTTTTGCGGTTGTAATCACGTCAACTGGTTTATTCAATAAGTAATAGACCAAACCTGGTGACACCCCAATAGTGATGCCGTCTACTTCAACCGAATCCGTTTCAACATTGACTCGACGCCCAAGTATTGCTATCTCGCCATTGACTCGCACGCGACCTTCGTCAATCAATATTTCGCACTCACGCCGAGAACCCCAGCCAGTACGTGCTAAAACTTTTTGAAGTCGTTCGCCCTCGGTATTTGAAAACTCGCTCGAAGAGTCGCCTGACACGTCTCTAGGTTTCTGGTGATGTCGGGTCGTCGGGCACAACACGCAAGCCGCGTTCAAGTGCTTCAACGACACTGGCATCTGGAATAAAGTCGGCGATTGACGGCAAGTTTTCGATTGACGCGATTCCGAGTCGCTCCAAAAACAAAGGAGTTGTGCCGAACATAACTGCTTGACCAGGACCATCATCGCGCTCAACTTCGGTGA
>BJGF01000123.1 GCA_014190295.1 Actinomycetes bacterium
CAGGCAAGAAAGCAAGTTCGCCGCCTTGCAGAGTGCGCGTGATTACTTGGCGTGCTTCACCAGAAAACAAAACGCGCTCTGGTGAAACCACCTCGACTTTGAGTGAACTTGTCTCTGCCATGACGGGTGAAACTTATGCTGCCGAATCTTGAAGCGTCTTGGCCTTGGCCAAAACTTGATCAACGCCACCGACGTTCAAGAAAGCCTGCTCTGGCACATCATCAAGGTCGCCCTTGATGATCGCTTCGAAACTCTCAACTGTTTGTGCTGTTGGAACATACTCACCCTTGACGCCGGTGAAAACTTCAGCAACATAAAACGGCTGGGACAAGAAACGTTGCACCTTGCGGGCACGCGACACAGTCATGCGGTCTTCCTCCGAGAGTTCATCCAATCCAAGAATCGCAATGATGTCTTGCAGTTCTTTGTATCGTTGCAAAATTTCTTGCACGCGACGCGCGACACCGTAGTGACGATCGCCGACAGTTTCTGGTGTCAAAATTGTTGACGTCGACGCCAGTGGGTCTACTGCTGGGTAGATACCCAACGATGCGATCTGTCGTGACAACTCGGTTGTTGCATCCAAGAAAGCAAACGTCGTGAACGGCGCAGGGTCGGTGTAGTCGTCAGCAGGCACATAAACAGCCTGCAACGAAGTGATCGATCGACCGCGCGTTGAAGTGATGCGCTCTTGCAACTGACCCATCTCGTCGGCAAGCGTCGGCTGGTAACCCACTGCTGACGGCATGCGGCCGAGCAATGTAGAAACTTCAGAACCGGCTTGTACAAAACGGAAAATGTTATCGACGAACAACAACACGTCTTGGTTTTTAACATCGCGGAAGTATTCGGCCATTGTCAATGCCGAAAGTGCAACGCGCAAACGCACGCCTGGTGGTTCGTCCATTTGGCCAAAAACTAGTGCGGCTTTTTCGAATACGCCCGACTCTTCCATTTCAAGACGAAGGTCGGTGCCTTCACGAGTTCGCTCGCCAACGCCAGCAAACACAGAAACACCGCCGTGCTTTGACGCCACGCGGTTGATCATCTCGGTGATCAAAACTGTTTTGCCTACGCCTGCACCACCGAACAAACCGATTTTTCCACCAGCCAAATATGGTGTGAGCAAGTCAATAACTTTGATGCCAGTTTCGAACATTCGCTTTGATGGCTCGAGTGTGTCGAAAGCCGGCGCTGGTCGGTGAATCTCCCAACGTTCGGCATCTTTGAAATCATCATTGTTGCCGTCGAGACAATCGCCCCAAACGTTCCATACGTGGCCGAGAGTCTTGTCGCCAACTGGCACAGTGATGCCACGACCCGTGTCGCGCACAGGCGTGCCGCGACGAAGACCGTCGGTTGGTTTCATGCACACTGCACGCACTCGGCTCGCACCAAGTTGCTGTGCGACTTCAGCCAAAATCACGTTCTCTTGACCTTCAACAGTCACAGTGAACTCGAGTGCTTGGTTGAGTTCAGGCAACGAGCCACGAGGAAATTCAACGTCAATTACGGGGCCAGCAATTGCGACTACTCGCCCATCTTTGCGGTCTGTGGTTGTTGTACTCATATTTTCTCCCTTTTAATTTCGCTTAAAACTTCTTCGATCACCAATTAATTGACTGACATTTCGCGAACACTATCGACATCATCAGAACCCAGCGCCTCGGCACCACTGACGATCTCCATAATTTCGGTTGTAATCGAATCTTGACGCGCACGGTTCATGATGCGTGAAAGATTTTTGATTAATTCTTCGGCATTATCGGTCGCCGACTTCATGGCGCGCTGACGAAATGCGTGCTCGCTGGCCGCCGCGTTGAGCAACGCAGCATAAATTCGGGCTTCAACATATCGCGGAAGCAGAGTTTGCAAAATCAAATCAGGATCTGGTTCGAACTCATAGGAGCCACCCGCAGCCGACTTGCCATCGCCACCAGCGACAACTTCGCGTTCAAGTGGCACAAGTGGACGACGCACGACTTCTTGTCGCCCAGATGAAACGAATCGTGTGTAAACAAGTTCGACGCGATCAACTTCGCCACTCAGATATAAATCAACGACAAACTGCCCGATTGCTTTGGCGTTTTCGTATTTTGGTGCGTCAGAGAAACCGGTGAAACTTTTTGAAGCCTTGTACGCTCGAAAACGGAAATAGTTTTCTGCTTTGCGACCAATTGGCACAACTAAATAATTTTTTGAAGCCAAGACGTCGGCCTTGACTTCACCTTCGGTTGCACGCAAAACACCTGCGTTGTAACCGCCACACAAACCACGATCGGCAGAAATTGCGACATAACAAGTCGTTCGAATCTCGTCACGCGCTTTCAGAAACGCCGACGAATTGCCAGCACCACCGGCTGCCAAATCTTTGACAACTTCGGTAATCCGTTCGCTGTATGGCACAGCAGCGGCGACTCGTTGTTGAGCCTTGACGATGCGTGAGCCAGCGATAAGTTCCATTGCGCGCGTGATCTTCTTGGTTGCCTGAACCGATCTGATCCGACTGCGCAAAATGCGCTCTTGCCCGCCTGCCATTTTTGTTTAGACCTACTCTGTTGCGAGCGTTTTTGCGCTCGCTGCTTCGCCAGTTTCACCGGCATCAGTTTTAGTTGGATCTACAGCGCCAGATTTTTTGGTCACTACGAAGCCAGCCTTGAACGCTGCGACGATTGAAGCCAAATCTTTTGGCACATCGGCTTTTGGTTCTTGGCGAATGCCCGAGAGCAAACCAGCATGACGCGAACGCATGTGCTCAAGAAGTTCGTTCTCGAAGCGACGCACATCGGCAACTGGAATCGTGTCTAAGTAACCCTTGGTGCCAGCGAAAATCGAAACGACTTGCTCTTCAACCGGCATCGGCGAGTTAAGAGGTTGCTTCAACAACTCAACCAAGCGATAACCACGCTCGAGTTGAGCCTTTGAAATTGCGTCAAGTTCGCTACCGAAAGTTGCAAATGCTTCGAGTTCACGAAACTGTGCCAAGTCGAGTTTCAAAGTACCCGAGACGCTCTTCATCGATTTGATTTGAGCAGCACCGCCTACACGGCTAACCGAGATACCTACGTCGACGGCTGGTCGAACACCAGACTTGAACAAGTTGTCTTGCAAATAAACCTGACCGTCGGTGATCGAGATCACGTTCGTCGGAATATACGCCGACACGTCACCAGCTTTTGTTTCGATAACCGGCAACGCAGTCAACGAACCGGCACCGCGCTCATCGCTGAGT
>BJGF01000124.1 GCA_014190295.1 Actinomycetes bacterium
CTGTTGCGCAACTTGGCATTGCGTTTGGCGATCATGCTCGGCGTTACATCGGTGCTTACTTCGGTTCTACCAATCGTGGCCAAGCAGAGTCTGAAAGTCGCTTCAAACGGTTTCGGTCTGCTTTCAGGTGCGCTCGGTGTCGGCTCTGTCGGTGCAGTCTGGATTTTGCCGCGCATTAGAGCCAAGTTTGGTATTGAAACGATCACGCTCGTCGCTGCGACAATTTGGTCGGCGAGCACCACACTCTTATCAGTCACTACCAACATGCTCGTGGCAATTTCGGCTCTGTTTATTTGTGGTGCATGCACGATGGCAATGCTCAATACATTGTTTTCTACTTTTATGGTTCAACTACCCAATGCGTTGCGTGGTCGGGGGTCATCGTTGGCGATGTTGATGGTTTGGTTCGGCATCGCACTCGGCACGTTTATCTGGGGGGCTGTCACTTCATCTATTGGTGTCAGTCAAGTATTAGTTGTTGCTGCGATCACAAATTGTATTTTGGCGGTGTTCAACCGAGTCGTGCTTCGCGTATTTATTTCTCGCTGAACGTACCGCGTAAAAACGCGATTGAAGCACTAAGTGTTTGTCGATATGGCTCTGTGCCGCGATACGCCAGCCCAAAGTGGCCACCCGTGATTTCAAGCAACTGCTTTGGTGCTTTGATTGATTCGAAGCATTGGCGATTCGTCGATAGTTCGCATGCGGGCACTTGATCATCTGTGGCGATCACGAATAGTGTCGGCACTTTTAGGTGTTTGGCTGGCAATCTTGGTTCGTTGAATTGTGCTTCAAGTTTGCGCTGCAAAATAAATACTTGATTTGACCAGTCACTGGGGTATTTTTTTCGCATCCACGTCACATAACTAACCGCAGCACCGCCCTCTACAACGACCGGCCCCTCGCCTTCGTGCAGTCTGCACATTCGCACAGCCAATTGTCGTGCTGGCACGGTCGACAAATCCAGATCCGACCAGTTCTCTATTAGCCAGTCAAACTTTTCGTTTGACGTGTCAAATACGGTATTTGTGTTTCCGCAAACAGGTGTGAAAGCCACCACTGCCCGCACCCGATCGTCGAACACACCAATAAATTGCACAACGAGCGAAGTTGCACTTTCACCCCACACGGCGATTTTTTGTTGATCAATGCCGTGTTGCGTTTCGAGAAAATTAATCGCATCGCGATAGCCGCGTATCTGCAATAAATTGTCAAACCCATATCGGGGTTCACCGTCACTGTCGCCAAAATTGCGATGGTCAAACAGCAACACCGCAAAACCCGCTTGCGCGAAGTCAGTTGCCCAGTCATCAAGCCAGGCCGCTAAAACCGAGAACCCGTGCGCCATCACGATCACAGGCACATCGCCGGTTGTCCCAGCAGGTCGATACAGCCGCCCCCGCAAGACGGCACCCTCGGACAGAAACTCAATCTTCTCGTAATTCTCAGCAGGCATCTGTTTACGCATTTTCCGATTCTTTTGTGATGTTTGTTTTAAAACCATAGCGAATCAGCGAGTCGGCTCACGTTATACCTTAAGTGTCCTGTACTGCAATGCTGTAATTAGAATTCATGTGTTGTAATTAGTAAAAAGTGAAAATAATTTGAGCACAGTTTGGCGTCGAGTTACAAACTCCGTTCTACTGATCGCAGTTACACATAACCCCAAGAGTTTGAGATCGTTGCAAGACTACGAAAGGTGCTTTAGTGGCAGAACGCTCTGTTGTCGAAAACCTTACGAGAAGCCGGGTGCGCGCAATTCAAGATCGCACCGACTCACCCGAACAAGAAAGTGCATCTCGGCATCGCTGGCGAGTCCCCGAACTGGCTATCGGTGTGGTTTTGATGTGTGGTGGTGCACTAGGTGCAATCCTGCTGTCTCGCTCAGGTGATTCAACGGTTGTTGTAGTTGGAAGTTCTCACAGTCTTGCTCGCGGCACAAAAATTGCTGCGCAAGATTTGATCGCCCTAGAGGTTCCGTCATCGTTCGCTTCTTCATTCGTGACTAGCAAGAATGCAAGTTCATTAATCGGTCAAACAATGTTGATTAATTTGAATGCTTCATCGCCTCTGACAAACGCGATGCTCAGTCCGACCGAAGAACTAAATCCAAATGAGGCGCTAACGAGTGCCGCGATCAAGATCGGAAACTTCCCTGCAGATTTAGCAGTGGGTGACAGCGTTAGAGTCGTCACGGTCCCTGATTTAGTTATCAGCGAATCACACGAGCCCTTGATGTTTTCTGAGGTGGTGATTATCTATTCGATAATTCAGACGACTGATAACAATGATGTTGCATTAGTGACATTCAGAAGCTCACTAGATCTGTCGATGACGATTGCTCGTGCCGGAGAAATATTCATATCCCGAGTCACCGGCAGTTCTTTGCAGGTCTCGACACCCTTTAGTGAGAGTGGGCAATAGTGGCTGTGCTCGATCTGCCACAAAAATCGTTGATAGACCGGCAACTTGTCAATGCTTTGGCATCCCGCCTCGGTGATCTTCTTGCTGATGAACGTCTTGATCGTCGGGCACGCAATATGGCTGACCCAAGCAATGATGAAGAGCATAATTTTGCACGCACTGCTGTCCATGCAGAGTTGTTGCGATTATCTGCAGCTCGCAGATCGGAGGGCCGATCAGTTTTAAGCATTTTTGATGAGACTGAAATTACTTCTGCGGTGATCGCTCAAGTTTTAGGTCTTGGGCGACTGCAACCATTACTTGAAGACGACGAAATAAGTGATATTCACGTTCGCGGTAATGCTCCAGTTTGGGTCAAACTTCGCAACGGGTTGCGTGAAATGCGTGAGCCAATTGTTGAAACTGATGATGAGTTAATCGAACTGGTGCGTCGCGCCGCAACCCGGTTGTCTCGGCAAGAGAGACGCTTCGACGCCGGAACCCCAGAACTAAACATGCAACTTCCAGATGGCTCTCGTTTGTTCGCAACAATGGATGTCTCTTTGCGCCCAAGTCTTGTCATTCGCCGACATCGTTTTGAAATTTCAAGTCTCAACGAACTGCGAATGCGTGGTCTACTGACCGTAGAGTTGCAAGATTTTTTAGCAGCTGCCGTGCGAGCTCGGCGAAACATTGTCATCGCTGGCGGCACTGGTTC
>BJGF01000125.1 GCA_014190295.1 Actinomycetes bacterium
AAAGGTCTAACGCTTACAGACTCAGGTGGTTTTCAAGTGTTTTCTCTCAACCCAGATGTTGATGATGATGGCGTTTCGTTTCGATCAACTTACGACGGGTCGATGCACAGGTTTACCCCAGAGTCTGCAGTCAAGACACAAGAGTTGCTCGGTGCCGATATTCAAATGGTGTTAGATGTTTGCGCACCATTGCCTTCAACTGATGATGTTATTCGGCTCGCACTAAAGCGAACTTCGGCATGGGCGTTGCGAGCTCGCAATAGTCACACTCGAACTGATCAGAGCCTGTTTGGAATTGTGCAAGGGGGAGTAGACGCAGTGTTGCGTGGCGAGAGTGCGAAGATAACCGCCGATTTGAATTTCGACGGCTACGGAATTGGCGGCTTGTCTGTTGGTGAAACTCGCGAAGAAATGCTCGTTGCACTCGCCGCCGCTATTGAGCATTTGCCGAAAGATCGGCCGCGATATTTGATGGGAGTGGGTGACCCCGCTTCGTTGGTTGAAGCAGTCAATCTGGGTGTCGATCAATTCGATTGTGTAATGCAAACGCGAATCGGTCGTCACGGAACAGCGCTAACTTCAACCGGAAAATTGAATATTACGCGTGCAGAGTTCACGACTAGTCAAGACCCGATTGATTCTGCGTGTTCGTGTTCTGTTTGCTCTCGACATTCGCGCGGATACATTCGGCATTTATTTCAAGTCAACGAGCCAACTGCTGCCCGACTTGTATCGATTCATAATGTTGCGTTTACCCTTGATTTGATGTCCAAAATGCGAGAGGCTATTTCGCTGGGCAAGTTCAATCAATTGCGACGGTCGTTATTGGCAACTTGGGCTGACCCCGCTAACGACAAGTAGTAAGCCACTAGACTTGTCCGCTATGTCTATCGCTAATGCTTCTCTCGTAAATATCAATCTTTCGTCTTTGTTGGCAGCAGCAGACACGACTACAAAAAGCAATCCGTTGCTGAGTTTTTTGCCCTTGGTATTGATTTTCGCCGCGATGTACTTTCTGTTGTTGCGCCCGCAGCGAAAGCGTCAAAAAGAGACGGCTTCATTGCAATCGAGTATCGCTGAAGGCGATGAGATAGTAATGAATTCAGGTATCTACGGTTTTGTCTCGGCGATCGAAGACGATTATCTATGGATTGAAATCGCCGAAAAAGTTGAGGTCCGTGTCTCCAAAGGAACAATAACTCGCAAGATTTCTGTCACTGCTGAAGACAAGCCAGCCGATAAAAAGCCAGAAAAGTAATTTCTAACAAATTCTGAGCGATTGAAAAGATGAACTTTACAAATGAATAAGCGCCGTCACATCGTCACATTGGTTTTGTTGCTTATTATTGTTGCGAGTTCGTTGACCGCCAATCTTGTCGCCGGAAACAAACCAGCGCTTGGGCTTGACCTACAAGGTGGTGCGTCGGTTACTTTGCAGCCAGAGGGCCAATACGACGTAGCAGGGTTAGATGTTGCGGTCGAAATTATTCGACAGCGCGTCGACTCGATCGGTGTTGCCGAGCCCGAGATCATCTTGCAAGGTGGCACAGTTGTCGTCAACTTGCCTGGTGTAAAAGATCAACAGCAAGCTCTAGACATCATCGGGCGAACTGGTGAATTACTTTTGCGTCCAGTTCTACAAACTGGAATGCTCGATCCAAATCCGAGCACGACAATTGCAGGAAACACGACTGATAACTCGGTGACCGATACTGTGCCGGTTGCTGGTGGACCAGGCAGTTCGCGATTCGTCAACACGGCGACAACGGTGCCAGACACAACGGTGCCAAGTACAGATGTGTCTACTTCGGTTCCGGCTGTTGCTTCTGCCACACCATCAGTTGTTGCGACGCCGGCCGTGGCACCAAAACTTGAACTTGGGGATGATCCAAATGATCCAACTCAAACTGTTGTTCTGCTCGACAAAAACGGAATTGCCTATGTAGTCGGGCCAGCCGGCGCATCTGGAAAAGTTTTCAAAAATGATGCCCGAGCCGATGTTCAAACAGGCGAGTGGACAGTTGTGGTTGGTTTGCGAAGTGGTGCCGATGGTGACGTGTTATGGAACAAACTCGCCGCTGCATGTTTCAATAAAACCGAGCAATGTCCGACAGGTCAACTTGCAATGGTGCTTGACGGAACCGTCATCTCGGCGCCAAGCGTCAGAGAACCAGAGTTCACTGGCGGAACGGTGCAAATTAGCGGTGCCTTCACGGCTACCGAGGCTCGCGACTTAGCCAAGATTCTTGAGTTCGGTGCGGTGCCGGTTCGTTTTGGTGTTTCGCAGGCACAAACAGTTTCGGCGACACTTGGCTCAGACTCACTTCGGGCGGCGATTATTTCAGGCCTGATCGGCATTCTGTTGGTGTTATTTTTATTGATTGCTTATTATCGCTTGATGGCGCTCTTCGTATTTGCCGGAATGACAATCTCAATTGCACTGCTATGGAGTGTGATCTCGTTTTTGTCGCGTACAAATGGTCTAGCACTGTCTCTTTCAGGTATTGCCGGCATCATCGTTTCAATCGGAATCGCTGTTGACTCGTACATCGTTTTTTTCGAGCGCATCAAAGATGAAATTCGAGTCGGTAAGACCTTGAAAAATTCTGCTATTCGTAGTTTCGAATCTGCTTGGCGAACAATTGTCGCTGCAGACATGGTTTCATTTTTGGCTGCAGCCGTGTTGTGGTTTCTTACAGTCGGTTCAGTGCGCGGTTTCGCCTTCTTCTTGGGTATCTCAGCGCTGACAGATTTAACAATTACCTATTTCTTTACGCGCAGTGCAGTTTTGTTGTTTGCTCGATCAAAGCGGGTTCAAGGAAGAAAAATTCTTGGCATTAAAACTGCAAACCTAGAGGTGTCGCAATGAAAACTCTAATTGCTGGACTCGGTCGCCTGTATCGTGGCGAAACGACATTTGACTTTATTGGCCGGCCAATAAAGTC
>BJGF01000126.1 GCA_014190295.1 Actinomycetes bacterium
GGTGATCTCGAGTGCCGTTGTCGCGTCGAAAAGGAATCGAAACCTCAAGCACGCGACGAGGGGCGATAATTGTTTCTATAAGTCCGTCTTCGAGGCCGAGCCACTCGCCGGCCAATCGAACGCGAAGTTCAGCAGACTCAAGCGCGAGTTCTTTTGGCGTAAGTTGAACAACCATAGTGCTAAGTCTGCCTCATTTCTGGGGAGAAAAATGCATGTGCTGGCATAGCTAGTTAGTTAGTTAGCTAGTTAGTTAGCTAGTTAGTTAGCCAGTTGTTAAACCTTGAGTTAGTTAAGCGGTCGTAAGCGCGGCCACTTGCCAATTTCGTCTAGCCCGGCAACGGTGCTGGCCATCGTCTCAGGTGTAACTGGGTAACTGATTAGGTAACCCTGTGCTTTGCTGCACTGCAAATCTGCGAGCGCATGAAGTTGTTGAACTGTTTCGACACCTTCTGCGACTACATCTAATCCAAGCGAATCTGCCATGGCGATGATTGTTTTAACAAGCGATCTTGCACTCGTATCTGTGGCTAATCCATTGATGAAAGTTTTGTCGATTTTGAGCCGATGAATGGGGAAGCGTTGCAAAAACGACAACGAAGAGTAACCAGTGCCGAAATCGTCGATCGCAATTCGTACGCCAAGTGCCGAAAGTTTTCTTAACGTATCGAGCGCTTGCTCGGGTTGAGTGATCATCACTCCTTCAGTGACCTCAAGCCATAATTGCTCAGCGGGCATGTGCGAGCGCATCAGCGCTTCATTGACGACAGCAACAAAATTCGGGTCGTGCAATTGTCGGGGTGAAACATTTACCGACATCGTTGCATCAAGACGGCAGATACCTTCGTTGATCCATCCGCGCAGATGAGTGAGCGCTTGAAGTAGTGCCCATGCGCCGATCGGCACGATAATGCCGGTCTCTTCAGCGATCGGTATGAACTCTGCGGGCGAAACATTTGTTCCGTCTTCCATATCCCAGCGCATCAAAGCCTCGAACCCAATCACATCACCTAAATCAATGTCGATAATGGGTTGATGGACGAGTCGCAATTCGCGACGTTCAAGCGCGCGGTATAAAGCAGTTTCTACTGCCAAGCGTTGGTTGACTCGCTCAAGCATCGACTCATCGAAAATTGCAACACAGTTGCGACCAGCGTCTTTGGCGCGATACATCGCTGTGTCGGCGTGGCGCAACAGGTCATCTGCAGAACTAGTAACTCCTGGTCGAAAAACAGCAACACCGATACTCGCCGAAACAAACACGTCACCTTGACGCAATGAAAGCGGCTCATGAAATGATTCAAGAACACGGTCGGCCAACAGCACGGCCTCGCTCGCAGTTTTAGTAGCGGAATCAAGCACGACGAATTCATCACCAGAAATTCGACCGACGACGCAATTGTCGTGAAGCGCAACTCGAAGTCGTTGAGCAACCGCAATCAAGACGTCGTCCCCTGCAGAGTGACCCAGACTGTCATTAATATTTTTGAATCTGTCAACATCGATAAATAGTGCAGTCGGTGTTCTGCCTTCGTACAGGGCATTATTAAGTGCCGCCGACACGTGCTCGAGCATTAAGCCCCTATTTGGAAGTCCGGTGAGCGCGTCGGTTTGCGCCGAAATAATCAGAGACTGTTGGAGCAACGAGCTCGCGCGCACTGAAAAAACAACCCGTGCCGTGACTGCGATTGCTAAAACGAAAATTGAAATCGTGCGCACAAGACGGTCAACATCGTTAGTCGGGTCAGTCATCGCCAGCACAACCACAGGTATCACCAGTGCCGACGTTGTGAGTACTAAACGTCCCAATAGTGGTTGCCGTTGGCGGGTTGCAACATGCGACGCAAGTGTGCGGACGCTCGGGTGTAGCAAAGTCGCCGAAACCAAAAACAAACTTGTGATGTATGGGGCGTTGGCGACTGATTCTGAGATCATCAAGCGCGCCGACTGATTTGTTGCATAAAACAAATCGCCAAGTAGCGAAAAAGTGATTGCGCTGGTGGCAAGCCAAACCGCTGGAGTTCTCTCGGCATCACCTAACAGCAAAGTAGCCAACATAAATACGACAATTGCGCTGGCAGCAAGTGTCGCACCGCGCAAAGCAGTTATAGCAAAAATTTCTTGTGAGATTTCACGTGCAGGATTAATAAATGCAAACCAGATTATGAACCACGCACCGAGACTGATAATCAGAGAATCGGCTACGACGCTAATGGCATCGCCACCGAGGCGTCTTTGAACGGTAAATATCAAACCAGCAATCAGAATTAATTGAACCATCAAAAATAAAGTCTCAGCCGTGATGTGCGAAGTGTTCGATGCACTAGAGCGACCGTCAATTAATTGCGCCGACAACAAACATGAGATCAAAAGAAGAAGTGCGGGCCAAACACGCCGATCTGGATGATTAACGACGATGCCGATTATTAGTGCAACGACAACTTGCGCGGATGCGATGAGATAAATGATTCTGTTGAGATCAGAATCATTGACCAGGGCATGTACGGCAGTAGTGATAACTGCTAGCGCGATCATCAGCCATGCCGCGCGAGTAACGGCTTTAGACATCACGAAAACGGTACTACATATGACTGCAATATGATTTGTGGATTTGAACAGCGTCCCAACTCTTGATCACGAACTGTTCTAAACTTTTATCAGGCGGGGTTGTTAGACCCATTTGTTGGCGTGCGTGCACGCTTATAAGGAGACCTACCGCCGATGTTCGTTACACGCCATTCACACGTTGTCGACGTCGCGTTGCGCGAAAAACTTTGGTTTCTTTACCGTCGTGCGTATCAAACGACCGCCGAGTCGACCGTTACACATGAAATGTTGGATCAAGTCGAATTTAACGACCAGATTTCTGAGTCGTCGAACCGTGTTTGGGTGGTTTGGAATGATTCGCTTCCAGTCGCGATGACCTTGGTGTCAACTGACGTTCGTA
>BJGF01000127.1 GCA_014190295.1 Actinomycetes bacterium
ATTTAGGTGTTTCAAATTGAAGCGAGTGCGCTTAGACAGAGCACTAGTCGCAAAGTTGTTGTTTGACACTGAGAGTGACGCACAAGAAGCCATCGACGAACGAAAAGTCTCGGTGAATGGATCAATCGCGATTTCGCACGGTTTTATGGTTGCGCCAAGCGACGAACTTTTGTTGATCGTTCCACCAAAATATGTCAGCAGAGGTGGGTTCAAACTTGAAGCTGCGATCGCTGAGTTCGATCTCGATCTAAAAGATATGCGAGTACTCGACGTTGGCGCATCTACGGGTGGCTTTACTGATTGTGCTTTGCAACATGGCGCCCGAGAGGTCGTGGCGCTCGATATCGGCAAAAACTTGTTGCACGAAACGATCGCAGGTGATGCGCGCGTTATAGTTGTTGAAAACACAAATGCGCGCGAAATAAATTCTTTCGTCAAAGATAACAAACCGAACTTCGACAAGCTATTTGATGTCGCAGTCGTCGATCTTTCGTTTATCTCGGTTCATGAAGTTCTTGGGTCTGTTTTGTCCGCACTAAAAAATGAAGGCACTGTGATCGTGCTAGTTAAGCCACAGTTTGAAGCCAGCAAGAACGAAGCCGACAAAGCTTCAGGAGTAATCACTGATTCGGCAATTCATGGTCGGGTTTGTCAAGAGGTTGCGACAATGGCCACTGGGTTGGGTTGTGTTGTGCAGGGGATAATCGAGTCGCCGATTCGGGGCCATGACGGCAATCATGAGTTTTTGCTTGTGGCTAAATGCACCCGACTTTCGTTGTGAACTCAATAGATTGATAGATATGACTTCTGCGGTAAATGTCGTCGTTGTCGCGCATCACACGCGACAAGAAGTCGTGCCACTGATTCGTCAAGCCGAAAAGTGGCTAAAGAAGAATGGCCACCAGATGTGGATGCCCAAAGGTGATGCAAGTGCGTTGGGTCTAGATGAATTCGGTTCAGATCGTTCGGCGCAAGATGCAGATTTGCTGATCAGTGTTGGCGGTGACGGAACAATACTGCGTTCAGTTGAGTTGTTGGGCGGCGCACCAGTGCCAATTTTGGGTGTGAACATGGGAACGCTTGGTTATTTGACAGAGATTGAACCCGAAGATTTGCTTGAACGGCTAGAGCGTTGGATCAAGCAAGATGACAAAAGCGAAATTGTACTTGACGAGCGAATGATGCTGGCAGTCACCTTGAAGTCGAAAAATAAAAATCAAACTTGGCGAGCGCTGAACGAAGCCGTGATCGAGCGTCAACAGTCGGGGCACACCGTGTGGCTTGATGTCACGATCAATCACGAACTATTTGCTCGATATTCTGCTGACGGAGTAATTGTTGCAACACCCACCGGGTCTACTGCATATTCAATGTCTGCACGCGGTCCTGTTGTTTCGCCTCGCCATCGCGCGATGTTATTAACGCCTGTATCGCCGCATATGTTGTTCGACCGCAGTCTTGTGCTTGGTCCAACCGAAATGTTGAGCATGCAAGTTGTCGGCACTCGTCCTGCAGAACTTGCAATAGACGGTCGCCACGTTGCAAGTCTCGATCAAGGTGACATCGTAAGTTATGAAGCCGATAGTTGTTCGGCGCACTTTGTTCGCTTTACGCAGCAGCCAAAGTTTCATCAAATCGTTCGCGCAAAATTTGGACTCGGAGACGAATAGTGCTCAGTGAGTTACACATCGAAAATTTGGGAGTAATTGAGAAGTTAGAAGTTGTGTTGTCTGATGGTTTGACTGCACTAACCGGCGAAACGGGCGCAGGCAAAACAATGCTCGTTGAAGCAATTAGTTTGCTCGTCGGTAGTCGTGCCGATGCCAGCATTGTTCGACCTGGTGCACAAGAAGCCCGGGTTGAAGGTCGATTTATTGATGGCGATTCAGAAGTCGTATTAACACGGGTTATTCCGCTTGATGGTCGATCTCGGGCTTATGTCAATGGTCGGTTGGCAACTATTGCGAACTTGGCAGAACATGGTGCAGCACTTGTTGATTTGCACGGTCAACATGCGCATCAAAGTCTGCTCAGCCAGTCTGCTCAGCGTTTGGCGCTTGATCAGTTTGCCTCGGTTGACCTAAGTGAACTACGAGCCGCTCGCGGGCGATTGACAGAAATTGATGCAAACTTGGCGGCAATCGGTGGCGATGAACGAGCACGGGCTCGCGAAATAGATTTGCTTTCGTTTCAAGTTGAAGAAATCAGCAATGCAGGTTTAATCGACGCAAATGAAGATCAAGTTCTTGAGCGTGACGAAGATCTGCTTGCAGACGCTGTTGCTCATCGCGAAGCGTTATGGCAAGCAGTGGCTGCACTGACCCAAGATGATGGCGCTGGTGATGGGGTAGGTCAGGCAGTTTCTAGCCTCGGACATCGAGATGCACTCAGTGAGTTGGCAACTCGGTTGCGCAATCTGCAGCAAGAACTAAATGACATCGCTGCAGATTTGCGGGCCAAGGCTGAATCTACCGAAGAAAACCCACAGCGTCTCGAAGAAATTCGAAAGCGCCGACAGTTGTTGGTTGACTTGCGCCGAAAATATGGCGAATCACTCGCCGAAGTAATTAGTTATGGTCAAGAAGCCTCAGAGCGCCTCGCTGAGTTGCAAGGTTTTGAAGCGCGAGCCGCATTATTAGATAGTCAGCGCAAGGCGGCTGTCGAAGATTTGGCAAAGAACGAAAAAATAGTTGGAACAAAACGACGCAATGCTGCCCCAAAACTTGCCGCCGCAGTCGAGGCTCACTTGAAAACTTTGGCGATGGCAAATGCGTCGTTGGCAATCACAGTTGGTGACGACCCAGGCGATGAAGTGGTCGTGTTGCTTTCGGCGAATCCGGGTTCACCGTTGCTGCCGCTAACGAAAGTTGCTTCGGGGGGTGAACTTGCGCGAGCAATGCTTGCGTTGCGTCTTGTTTTAACCCAAGCACCTGGCAC
>BJGF01000128.1 GCA_014190295.1 Actinomycetes bacterium
ATCGCTCTCGGGTCATGAAATGCGGCAGTAGATACTTGGCGAGAACAATCATGAATCCGTTTTCATAAAAATGCCCGCGCTCCCAATTGATCTGCTCGCTGGCGAGTCCAAAGCCCTGGGTCAACTCACGCGTAAGCCCGATTGCGTTGAGAGCCGCCGAATTGAGAATCCATTCATGACAGGATCTTTGCCATATTGCAGTCGGGCGATCTCCAATTAATATGTCAAGGCGTTCGCGACTGAGCGGACCATGCCACAACGTGTGCCATCCCCATGAAAAGAGCCACTCGCCTTCTGGTAAAGATTGGTGCGCAGCGAGCAGACGATCGTTGTAATCGGTTTCATTCGAACACGCAACAAATGTTCGGTGTGGCAGAATCCAGTCTTCTGGTGCGATGACTTCGGTTGTCAACGTGGTTGCCCCAAGCATCGGGTGCAGGTGTTGATCAATTAATCCCGGAACAAGAACCCGATCAGCAAACACCTTTGACACTTCATGATCGGATCCAACTGTGGTCAGAACTTCTTTAAGTGATCCGACGGCGAGAAACCGACCGTCTCGAATAGCTACTGCCTGCGCCGACGGGCAATCGTCGTTCATTGTGATGATGCGCTTGGCCTGATAGATCACGGTCTTTGACATCACCGAATCGTAATCCGTACAACAACCTGCAAGGTAAACAGAATTAGCAGTTAACCACGCTTTAGGTCGGTGACCACACCACCGCTGATGCGAGCTAAATCATTTGGCGCGATTGCAAACACGTCGTTCCATGTGCCGGCAGCAGCCCACACGAAATCAATAACACCGTCGTATTGCAATAAATCCGGATCAATAAACACACGCAATTTTGTGTCATGGCCAAAGGGCGGCACGCCACCAATCGGGTAGCCAGTTGCCGCACGCACAGCATCGGCGTCGACGCGCGAACACTTTGCGCCGCCAGCGGCTGCAGCAAGTTTTTTTTCGTCGAGTTGATTTGCGCCGCTGACATAAGCCATCACAATTTCGCCATCCACTGCAAAAACGAGACTCTTAACAATCTGACCAACAGCAACGCCAATTGCGGCTGCCGCATCGGCCGCCGTCTTGGTGCCTTCGGGAAACCTGCGTGTCGTAATTTCGAGGCCAGCTTCACGAGCCGCTGCAATCACGCGCAAAGTGTTTGGATGAACATCAGACATATTTATGAGGATATAACGTCACCCTTAGAGTCATTCTCTGAAGCAGGGCCCGCGAGTGAAAATAGCAACGCACCGATTAGCGAACACGCAGCGGCAGCAAGATACGACGAGCGATATCCGCCAGCAACATCGTAAAGCCAACCTAAAAGCAGTGGCCCGAGTGCGGTGCCAGAAAATGAAATCAAACCTGATCGCGCTGCAATGCGTGGATAATCGCGAACACCGAACCGCTCGGCGATCAATAGTGATTGCATCATCACCATGTTGCCGATCGTGACACCGAATAATGCAATCGAAAGCAACAAACCGATTCGTGATTCGTTGAGTGCGATACTGGCCAGTGACAAACCCTGAACTATGGCGAGACCAACAGTGAACTTCGTCATGTCGACGCGCGGAATAATTCGACCAGCAACAAACCGAGAGATAATTGACATCGACGACAAAATAATTGTCGCCAGCGTTGCGGTCGACCGATCGGTGCGCCCTTCAACGAGTTTTACTAACTGCAGCGCACCGCCGACTTGTGCACCGAGTGCAAAAATATATCCACTTGCGACTGCACGAAAAAATTTTGTTTTAACTGCTTCGTTAAGCGGCGTGCCAGAAATGTCGCCGACTTGGCCCGGCTCGGCGCGAGCGCCGTCAGGCAACCATCCGTAGGGTTGGGGAAATGCGCGCAACAGAAACAAAGTCACCGGAACGGTTCCGCAGAACCAAATCAGCGCCAACCATGGTGAACCATTGTGAATACCTTGAGAATCGAGAATCCATTTAATGAAAGGTGTTACGACGATTCCGCCCATTGATAAACCTGTTGACGCAATCGCCAGCGCACCTGCTCGGCGCACGTGAAACCATCGCGTGACAACTGTCGTGATTGGCCCCATGCCTGATGCCGACCAACCCAGTGCATAGAAAATATAGACAGCGAAAAGTTGCCACCGATGTTCGACGAAGCGCATCGAAAACAACGCGATTGTCGCCAGACATGCACCACCAAGCACCATGATTCGCACGTCGTGCTTGGCGATGAATTTTGCGATCCAAACACCAGAGATTCCGCCAACTAAGAAAAACAAAGTTGTTGCTAACGAAATCGATGACACTGACCACTGACGCTCGCTACTGAATGCCTGCAAATAAACGGCGAGACCGTAAAAACCCAGCCCCGAAGAAAAAGTTAAGAGCGTGAAGCAAGCGCCGAGCACCCAGCGCCCAGGAAACTTCTCGGTTTGTTTGAAAACACTCTGCATAACTTTTATGCCAGCAGTTCGTCTATTGCAATGGCAAGATCGTGATCGCGTTGTGTAATTGCGCCCTTGTCGTGTGAACAAAGCGAAATTTCAACAATGTTCCAACTATTTGACCAGTCTGGGTGATGATTTTGTTGTTCGGCAACTGCGGCAACTCTCGTCATAAATGCAAAGGCCTCGGCGAAATCGCGAAACTCAAACTTTTTGTGCAGAGCGCCATCGATCTCTTGCCATTCGCTGTTCACGCGACAACCCTAGATTGCGGCGTTGCGATTGAGTTAGTTCAGCGGAGCGTGGCAGGCAACAGCGCCATGCTTGCTCGACGAAAGCGATGGTCGTTCAGTGGCGCAACGGGCCGCAAGT
>BJGF01000129.1 GCA_014190295.1 Actinomycetes bacterium
CAGTAAACGTGAAGAAAGGTTAATTTCTTGCACCATGGGATATGTCAAACGTGGTCGATAAATTGCGCGACTTTGGGGCAAAAAATATCATCGTTACTGAACGCGGGAGCTCGTTTGGCTATAACGCTCTTGTCGTGGACTACAGGTCGTTGCCACAGATGAGAGAATTTGGTTGTCCAATAGTTTTTGATGTGACTCATTCTGTCCAACAACCCGGAGGACTTGGATCTTCGTCTGGTGGGCAGCGTGAATTTGCTGCCGCGCTTGCTCGCGCAGCAGTCGCAGTTGGTGTTGACGGTCTATTTATGGAGGTACATCCAGACCCAGACAAGGCTCTAAGTGATGGACCAAACATGATTCCATTGCATCGAGTCGAAAAGTTACTTTCACAGTTGCTTGAAATTAGGCAAGTGATCGTCGCTAATGGGCCAATGCCATCTACTTACTAATTAACAAGTTGAAATAGGCGTTGTAGATATTTAATTTAAGAGCGTAAAACTATTTTGCTAATCTGAAATTATCTTCGGAGGTCATGTGATAAAAGTTTTTATCGGTTACGACTCAAATGAAACTGTTGCATATCATGTTCTTAGTCACACGATATTAAAATACTCTTCTCAGCCGGTTTCAATTACGCCTATTGTAAAAAATCATCTTACGAATATATACAACCGGGAACGAACTGATATTGAATCAACAGATTTTTCGTTCACGCGCTTTCTTGTCCCATATTTGTGCGGGTATCAAGGATGGGCAATTTTTATAGATTGCGACATGTTGTTCACTACGGACATCTCTGAGTTATGGAATTTAAGAGACGACGCCTACTCGTTGATGTGTGTCAAACATGAATATCTGCCCAGCGACGACAAGAAGTTTTTAGGTAGCACCCAAACAAAGTACGAAAAGAAGAATTGGTCAAGTGTGATGCTGTTTAATAATTCTGAGTGTCAAGCTCTGACTCCTGAAGTAGTGGCCAGTCAAACGGGTTTGTATCTGCATCAGTTCAAGTGGCTGGCAAGCGAAGCATTAATAGGATCAATTTCTCCCGAATGGAACTTTTTGGTTGGTGAATCGAAAAGTGAGTCTTTACCAAAGTTGATTCACTACACGCTCGGAGGGCCCTATTTTGCTTCGTATCAAGATTGCCAATTTTCGGACAATTGGCGCTCTGAATATAAGGACATGATTAGTGCCGCTAAGGGCTAAGTGCTGATTTAGCAGTCTCCTAGATAGAGTGCTAATTCTTAAAACCAAGTAATGAACCCTGAGATTCAGGACCCAAATGGAGGATTAGAACATGGCCAAGATCATTGCATTTGACGAGGAAGCCCGCCGAGGACTCGAATCAGGAATGAACAAACTTGCCGATGCTGTGCGTGTCACACTCGGACCAAAAGGTCGCAACGTTGTGCTCAGCAAGAAGTGGGGCGCACCAACAATTACTAATGACGGCGTATCAATCGCCAAAGAAATTGAACTCGAAGACCCGTACGAGCGCATTGGCGCTGAACTTGTAAAAGAAGTCGCTAAAAAAACCGATGATGTCGCCGGTGACGGAACGACAACAGCAACTGTTCTTGCGTGGAGCATGGTGCACGAAGGTTTGCGCAACGTTGCAGCCGGGGCTAATCCAATCAGCATGAAGCGTGGCATTGAAGCCGCTGTTGAAGCAGCTGTTGCCAGCATCAAAGCACTTGCAAAAGTTGTTGACAGCAAAGAGCAGATCGCCCAAGTGGCGTCAATCTCAGCTGCCGATACAGAAATCGGTCAAATGATTTCAGAAGCGATTGACAAAGTTGGCAAAGATGGCGTCATCACGGTTGAAGAGAGTCAGACTTTCGGCATGGAGATGGATCTAGTTGAAGGCATGCGTTTCGACAAGGGTTACATTTCGCCATATTTCGCAACCGACACAGATCGCATGGAAGCATCACTTGATGATCCATACATTTTGCTTGTTGCAAACAAGATCACTGCAGTTCGTGACATGTTGCCGATCCTTGAAAAGGTGATGCAAGGTGGACGACCACTTGTAATAATCGCCGAAGATATTGAAGGCGAAGCACTTGCAACACTTGTCGTGAACAAAATTCGTGGCACATTCAAGAGTGTGGCTGTCAAGGCCCCAGGCTTTGGCGATCGTCGCAAAGCAATGTTGCAAGACATCGCAATTCTT
The DNA here is from genome assembly GCA_014190295.1 of Actinomycetes bacterium. Taxonomy (GTDB): domain Bacteria; phylum Actinomycetota; class Acidimicrobiia; order Acidimicrobiales; family Ilumatobacteraceae; genus BACL27. Next base: position 2,180 of record BJGF01000129.1, read on the forward strand.
ACTGGCGGACAAGTAATCAGCGAAGAAGTTGGTCTCAAACTTGAGAACGCAACGATGGATCTGCTTGGTCGCGCAAAGAAAGTTGTGATCACGAAAGACGAAACAACGATCATTGAAGGTTCTGGTCCAGAGGCTGATATCAAGGGACGAATCAGTCAGATCAAAACCGAAATCGACAACACCGACAGCGACTACGACCGCGAGAAGCTTCAAGAGCGCCTAGCCAAATTGTCTGGCGGAGTAGCAGTTCTTAAAGTTGGCGCGGCAACCGAAGTTGAACTTAAAGAAAAAAAGCACCGCATCGAAGACGCTGTGAGCACAACAAAA
>BJGF01000130.1 GCA_014190295.1 Actinomycetes bacterium
ATTGCCATGCTCACACCTATTCAGAGTCGGTATAACGAACTACTAAGCGACAAAGGCGAATTGATGCGATTGCTACACAAAGGAAACGCTCGTGCGCAAGAAGTTGCCGGCGCAACTTTGAGTCGTGCTCAAGAAGCGATCGGTTTTCTCTCAGCTAATTAGATATCCACAAAACTAGATATCGTCGGCTTGTCGCAAAGCCTGCAACGCAGTTTGAAGTTCGGGTTTTGAGTCACCAGCAACCAATTGCCAGGTGATTTCGTGGCTGTCAATTTTTTGTAACATCTGCGCACCAAGTTGCTCATGCTCGTGGTAATCAGAAAAACGCTTACTAACACGGCCGACGAGGGTTGCTATCACCCGCTGTATCACACCGAGATTTGAAGCCGTCTTGCCGACATCGTGCAACAACGCCCCACTAATTTCAAAGTTGGTTGCCGATGCATGCAACACGACGAACCTGCGCATCACGACAATGCTGTGACGTTGATCCATCGGTGACATTGCCGACCAAAGATCAAATTCTCTGACCGACAAAATGCTTTTCACTTGAGCGATTTCTGAAACTGCCGGAGCTTTTTTGGATAGTGCCCCGAAAAAGCGTTTGGTTAGATGTTTCAACTTCATTGCGATTATTTGGCTCGCGCCCGCGGATGTGCTTCACGATACATCTCGTAGAGAACTTCATTATCGACTTTTGTGTAAATCTGAGTGGTGCTGACCGAGGCGTGACCGAGCAACTCTTGCACAACGCGCAAATCAGCACCGTGTACCAACATATGTGTCGCACATGAATGACGCAAAGCATGCGGTGAGAGGTTTTTGATTTTGGCGATCTCGCCGTATTTTCGAACGATGTTCCATGCTGCTTGCCGTGAAAGGCGTGTTCCGTGCACGCCGAGAAACACGGCGTCACTATCTTCACGACTCGCCCACTGCTCAGGAGTCAGCGCGGGTCGTCCGCCTAAATCAAAATAATCTGAGAGCGCATCATGACATAATCGCCCAAACGGAACTATCCGTTCTTTGGCACCTTTGCCGAAAAGTCGCACGAGCGAATCTTCCATGTCGATATCACTCATTGACAAGCCACACACTTCGGCAACTCGAGCACCAGTCGCATAGAGAAACTCAAGCAACGCACGATCTCGTCTAGCGAACGAATCGACACCAGTGACTGAGCTCAACAGTCTCGCAACATCTTCTTCGGCAAGTGCCTTTGGCAAACTACTCGGCACTTTGACGCCGTCGACCAAGGCTGCCGGATTATCAATTCGTATTCCTTCTTGTGTCAAATATCGATGAAACATTCGCACCGCTGCAAATTGGCGAGCCACAGACTTTGGGGCTTTGCCGGTTGTACGCAGGTGTGCGACGAACCGTTCAAGATGCTGAACAGTCACTTTAAGGATCGTTGTTTTTTGCTTGACCAACCAATTCTGGTAATCATTTAAATCTCGCTGATAAGCGCTGAGCGTGTTGGTCGATCTACCTTGCTCTACTCGCATCCACGTCATAAACGTGTCGAGTGGATCAGAAGCCATGCATTAAATATACGTTTTTGCGGTGAGTGCAACTAGCAACAAACCAATGACTGTCTTAGCATCCTGAATTTCACCGAGTTTGATCATCTCGATACATCGCTCGAAGCCGATCTTTTCGATTGTCATAAATTGTTCTTCAGGACCATGTCGATCGATTTTGGTTTCAGTCAAGTCAGTTGCGAGAAATAGATCTACGGACGAATTGCTCATTCCTGGTGCCGAGATGTGACGACCGAGATCGACCATCGTGGCTGCCACCAAACCCGCTTCTTCTTCGAGTTCACGATGTGCAGTCAATATTGGATCTTCACCAACGAGATCACGCATTCCTGCTGGTATCTCAAGGGTCGTTACACCCAATGCGGGGCGGTACTGGCGCACAAGAACCACTTTGCGAGAACCTTTCTCACCGTCAAGTGCAATTATGCCGACTGCCCCGGGCGAGCGCACAAAAGTTCGCGTGAATGCGGTGCCACTCGGGTCGACGAATTCACCCTGAATTAAAGACCAAACGGCCCATTGATGAACCGATTTTTCGCTGACGCGATTAAATTCTGCCGTCATCGCAGGTTGTGGAATAACTAATGTGTCAGCGATTTTTTTGAAACTGGAGTTTCAGCAATTTCGATTGGCAATTGCGCCAATCTCTGAGTACGAAACTTAAGAGCGGCACCGATCAATTCTCTGAACAACGGATGAGGTCGATCTGGACGACTCTTAAATTCTGGGTGTGCTTGTGTGCCGACCCAAAACGGATGATTCTCAAGTTCAACGAACTCGACAAGTCGTTTGTCTGGCGAAGTGCCACTGCAAGTGAGACCTGCTGCTTCGATTCGCGCGCGATAATTCGAATTGAATTCATAACGATGACGATGACGTTCACTAACAACTGGTTCACCATATGCATTTGCG
>BJGF01000131.1 GCA_014190295.1 Actinomycetes bacterium
TTCTGGTGATGTCGGGTCGTCGGGAACACACCGCAAGCCGCGTTCAAGTGCTTCAACGACACTGGCAGCTGGAATAAAGTCGGCGATTGACGGCAAGTTTTCGATTGACGCGATTCCGAGTCGCTCCAAAAACAAAGGAGTTGTGCCGAACATAACTGCTTGACCAGGACCATCATCGCGCTCAACTTCGGTGATATATCCGCGTGCTTGCAAAGTTCGCATTACCGCCTCTGGGTCTACGCCACGAATCGCGGCGATCTGCGAACGCGACAACGGTTGTTTATAGGCGATGATCGCCAATGTCTCAAGGGCGGCTGACGAAACTCTGGCCTGTTGACCGTCGAGCACAAATCTTTCGACATATGGCGCAAGATCTGGATGAGATTGAAAACGAAATCCACCGGCGACTTTGACTAGTTGAAAGCCATGACCGGCTGCTTCATAAGTGGCGGCGAGACGTTCACAAAGCTCTTCGACAGTTGCTTGCGAAATTTCTAACAACTGCGCCAACAGATCTGGTGCCACTGGCTCCATTGCTACGAGAAGTATCGCCTCAAGAGCACGAACGACTTCGGGATCTAAATTATTATTATTTGTCATTATTGTTGATCATCCTTCGTAATTGTCTATTGCGATTTCATTTTCTTGTATGCCCAGCCAAGTGACTTCAATTTCTCCGAACCGCATCGCTTGATCTAGATCAACTCTGCCTTGTTTGAAAAGTTCGAGAATCGCCAGAAACCGCACCACGATTTCGATTCGGTCGGTGATGCCTGCTACTAGTTTTCTGAAAGTTATCCGCCCATCAATACGCACTTGTTCAGAAACGAGAACTATCGCTTCGGCGACACTTGCACGAATCGGGGCGACGTGCTCAAGACCAATAACTGTTGGCGGTTTTTGCGCAGCCGCACGAAGAAACGCGCGTTGTAATCGCAACGGGCTGACACCTTCTAGAAGATCCGGCATTAATGACGCGAATCGTTCTTCAGGGCCCGCCATACGCGGAAAACTCAAATCGGCACGACTTACCAAATCACTAAACACCGAAGCAACGTCTTTGAAAGTTTTGCAATCTAAGAGTCGCGCCAAAAGTAGATCGCGCTCTTCCCACATTGCAAGCTCATCATCCAAGTCACCGTCATCTTTGCCTGGCAATAACCGTCGCGTCTTTAGTTCGATAAGCGTGGCGGCGATCAGCAAAAACTCAGTAGCCAGATCTAAATCGATTACAGGCATGCGTGAAACTTCTTCGAGATAAGCAGTCACAATGTTCGACAACGAGACTTCGTGAATATCTACTTCTTCTCGAAGAATCAGGTGCAACAAGAGCTCAAATGGGCCCTCAAAAGTGGGGGTAGATACCGCATATTTCATCACTGCGAGATTACCTCCCCTGCTCAATCAATGCCGACAACTAAGGTTGCAATGTGACAAGAGTGCTTTCGTGTATTCAGCCGACAGGCGAAGTTCACCTGGGCAACTACCTTGGCGCCCTGCGAAATTGGGTCTCTGGGCAACATAATGCCGATGTTTTTCATGGGATCGTCGATTTGCACGCTCTAACCGTGACGCAAGAGCCTGGGGTGATCGGCAGAAATACTTTACAACTTGCCGCTGTGTTGTTTGCAGTTGGGCTTGACCCAGACATCGCGACAGTGTTTGTGCAGAGCCATGTTCCTGAGCACAGCCAATTGAGCTGGATTATGGAGTGCACCGTCTCGTTTGGCGAACTAAGCCGAATGACGCAGTTCAAAGATAAATCTGCCAAGCGTGAGGCCGAGTTTGTCTCTGCGGGTCTTTTTACTTATCCCGCCTTACAGGCCGCCGATATTTTGCTTTACGACGCCAACGAAGTTCCCGTTGGCGATGATCAACGACAACACATCGAAATAACTCGCGATATAGCGATTCGCTTCAACCATCGTTTCGGTGAAACCTTCGTAATACCAAAGTCGGTGACGCCAGCGAGTGGCGCACGAGTAATGGATTTATTGAATCCGACATCCAAAATGTCGAAATCTGGCGATGACGACTCAGGAGTAATTTATTTATTAGACGACACAGCCAAAATAGAGAAGAAGTTCAAGCGTGCGGTGACCGACAGTGAAACTGAAGTTGTATTCGATCGCGAGCGCAAACCAGGTGTTTCGAATTTGCTCGAAATTTTAGCCGCCGCAACAAACACCACCCCACAGAAGGCCGCCGAAACATACACGCGATACGGTGATTTGAAATCTGCGAGTGCTCAAGCAGTCATTGCCATGCTCACACCTATTCAGAGTCGGTATAAAGAACTACTAAGCGACAAAGGCGAATTGATGCGATTGCTACACAAAGGAAACGCTCGTGCGCAAGAAGTTGCCGGCGCAACTTTGAGTCGTGCTCAAGAAGCGATCGGTTTTCTCTCAGCTAATTAG
>BJGF01000132.1 GCA_014190295.1 Actinomycetes bacterium
TTGGCAAAGAACGAAAAAATAGTTGGAACAAAACGACGCAATGCTGCCCCAAAACTTGCCGCCGCAGTCGAGGCTCACTTGAAAACTTTGGCGATGGCTAATGCGTCGTTGGCAATCACAGTTGGTGACGACCCAGGCGATGAAGTGGTCGTGTTGCTTTCGGCGAATCCTGGTTCGCCGTTGCTGCCGCTAACGAAAGTTGCTTCGGGGGGTGAACTTGCGCGAGCAATGCTTGCGTTGCGTCTTGTTTTAACCCAAGCACCTGGCACGCTCGTGTTCGACGAAGTAGATGCCGGAATCGGTGGCACTGCTGCAGTCGCCGTTGCGGCCGCTTTGGCAGATCTAGGGTTGCGTCATCAAGTTTTAGTGGTCACGCATTTGGCGCAAGTTGCCGCGGCGGCGCGAACCCAGGTCAACGTCACCAAAACAGTGCGCGCAAAACAGACTTTTGCGCAGGCTTCGGTTATCGAAGGCGAAGACAGAATTGCCGAAATCGCAAGAATGCTGTCTGGTGGGCTGGCGCAAGACTCGGCACTCGAGCACGCCCGAGAGCTATTGGTTGCCAGCCTCGGCAAGAAGCGACGAGGCTAACTCTTGCGATATACTTATCTTCCGTCATAGTCACTGTGGGTTTTCCCACACCTAACAATTCAGACGGGAGCCCGAAGTGCCAAAGCACGTATTCGTCACGGGCGGTGTTGCCAGCGGACTCGGTAAAGGTCTAACTGCTTCTTCACTTGGTCGTCTTCTAAAAATGCGCGGTCTTCGCGTCACGATGCAAAAATTGGATCCGTACATCAACGTCGACCCGGGCACGATGAATCCATTTGAACATGGAGAAGTTTTTGTTACCGATGATGGCGGAGAAACAGATTTAGATCTTGGTCACTACGAGCGATTTATTGATGAGCCGCTAACAAGATCGTCAAATGCAACGACAGGTTCTATTTATCAGTCGGTTTTGGCCGCCGAACGGCGTGGGGATTACCTCGGTCGGACTGTTCAAGTGATTCCGCATGTCACTGATGAGATCAAGCGTCGAATTCGACGATTGGTTACTGATGAAGTCGACGTCGTGATCACCGAAGTTGGCGGAACAGTCGGTGACATAGAGATTCTTCCGTTTCTTGATGCCATTCGTCAGTTCAGAAACGAAGTCGGCAGGGACAATGTTTGTTATGTGCACGTAACTTTGGTTCCTGTTCTCGGGCCAAGTGGCGAGCAAAAGACAAAACCAACCCAACACAGCGTTACCGAGTTGCGCAGTCGTGGTATTCAGCCAGATGTGATCGTTTGTCGAAGCAACGAACCATTGAGCGATTCGCTGAAGCGAAAAATTTCAAGTCAATGTGACGTCGATAATCGCGCGGTAATCAACGCGGTTGACGTAAAAAATATTTATGAACTGCCGTTGATCTTGCACGACGAAGGTCTTGACACGGTTATCTGTGATGTGTTGCGAATCGAATCACCAATCGATTTGTCGCCGTGGCTTCAACTCGTTGCTCGTATTGAAGCGTCGGTTTCTCCGGTGCGAATTGGTTTGATCGGTAAATATGTCGATTTGCACGACGCGTATCTTTCGGTGATTGAAAGTCTCAAGCACGCAGGTTTTCATCACGGTGCGCAAATCGAAGTCGTATGGATACAGGCCGAAGACGTTGAAGGTTTGCAGGCCGACGAAAGAATTGGTTCGCTAGACGGAATCGTCATTCCGGGTGGTTTTGGTCCTCGTGGGATAGAAGGCAAAATACGGGCCGCAGAATTTGCCCGCGAAAATATGGTGCCGTGCCTTGGTCTTTGTCTGGGTATGCAGGTGATGACAGTCGAGTTTGCGCGAAATGTTCTTGGTTTGACAGATGCCAATTCGACAGAGTTCAATGCGGCAACACCACACCCAGTAATTGATTTGATGAACGACCAACGTGAGGTGACAAATAAAGGTGGCACGATGCGCCTCGGTGCTTATTATGCCGTGCTCACACCAGGAAGCAAAGTCGCAAATGCATATGGTGAACCAGTTGTTAGTGAACGTCATCGTCATCGTTATGAATTCAATTCGAATTATCGCGCGCGAATCGAAGCAGCAGGTCTCACTTGCAGTGGCACTTCGCCAGACAAACGTCTCGTCGAGTTCGTTGAACTTGAGAATCATCCGTTTTGGGTCGGCACACAAGCACACCCAGAATTTAAGAGTCGTCCAGATCGACCTCATCCGTTGTTCAGAGAATT
>BJGF01000133.1 GCA_014190295.1 Actinomycetes bacterium
TTGTCGGCAAAGGCGCCTCGGCGTCGTCTATTCGTTTGACTTTGCCGCGGTTCACATTGATCGGCGCAACGACTCGCACGGGCATGATCACTGGCCCGCTGAGAGATCGCTTTGGTCTAGTCGCACGACTCGATTTTTATGAAGTAGACGAACTTGAATTAATCGTGCAGCGCACAGCGCGAATTCTGAAAGTGCCTATTGATGCTGGTGGTGCTCACGAAATCGCGCGGCGATCACGTGGTACCCCACGAATTGCAAACCGATTGCTCCGCCGAGTTCGCGATCACGCCGAAGTTCGCGGCGACGGTCAAGTGACCGAAGCAAGTGCTCGTCAGGCACTCGAAGTATTCGGAGTAGACGATCTGGGTTTAGACAAAGTTGATCGTGCAATTTTGGCTGCGCTTTGTCGTCAGTTTGGTGGTGGCCCAGTCGGTCTGTCGACTTTGGCGATCTCTGTTAGCGAACAGACCGAAACTATCGAAGATGTTTATGAACCGTTTTTAATTCAGCAGGGGTTGCTCGCACGCACGCCTCGTGGTCGTGTGGCGATGCCATCTGCTTGGCGACACATCGGCGAAACACCGCCCGCTACTGCGCCAGAGTTATTCTAAAACTTTCATATCGTGCGACTTGAAGATTTTGATTATCCATTACCGCACGAACTGATTGCTCAGACTCCGATCGAGCCCCGCGATTCGGCACGATTATTGATTGATAAAGGTGCTGGGTTCTCGGATCATAAAAAGATGCATCAGTTCGTTGATTATTGTCAAGCTGGTGATGTGTTGGTAGTTAACGACACGAAGGTAATACCGGCACGTCTTGGGCTCAAGCGTCAATCGGGTGGTTCTGCCGAAGTTCTATTGCTCGAGCAACGTGATTCGACTGGCACGATATGGGAGGCATTGATCCGACCAGCCAAACGTTTGAAGCGCGACGAAATTTTGTTTGCAAATGATGGCACCGCACTCGTGCAAATTGGTGAGCGCACTACAGCAGGCGATACTTTTTTTATAACTCTTCTACTAAACGAGAAAACTTCTTCGAATCAACTGCTTGCAAAGTATGGCGAGATGCCGTTGCCTCCATATATAACGACAAAACTTGTGCAGTCTGAGCGGTATCAAACGGTTTATGCCATTCATCCCGCTTCGGCGGCGGCGCCAACAGCTGGTTTGCATTTCACTGAGACGTTGCTTGAGGCGTTGCGAAACAAGGGCGTCAAAATTTTGACAGTTGATTTGACCGTCGGACTCGACACATTTGCGCCAGTTACACATAGTGATCCACTCGATCATCCGATGCATACAGAGTCATATTGCGTGAGTGAAGAAACACTTGAGCAGTGTCGCTTGGCTAACCGAGTGATCGCTGTTGGCACGACTGCAACTCGTGCGCTTGAATCGGCCGCAACTACCGGCGTGCTTGTTGGTCGCACAAATCTGTTTATTTCGCGTGGCTACGACTTCAAAGTTGTAGACCTATTGTTGACCAATTTTCACATGCCACGAACCACGCTGTTGATGCTTGTCGACGCATTCATTGGCTCAAGATGGAAGGATCTCTATGCAACCGCGATTGATCAGCGCTATCGCATGTTGTCTTTTGGTGATGCAATGTTGCTTGATCGCACGCTTTAGGGCCGTCACTGTTCGTGCGCCTTAGTTAGATACCGTGATCTGCGATGTTTGCTGTCAATTTCAAAGAAACTGCTCACGAAGGTGCTGCACGAGCAGGTGTCGCAACGACTCATCGTGGCGACTATCAAACTCCGTGCTTTATGCCGGTGGGTACTCGTGGTGCGATCAGACACCTCAGTGCACAAGATTATGAACAATTGGGTGCACGAATTGTTTTAGGCAACACCTATCACTTGATGTTGCGACCGGGCGCACAAGTTGTTGCTGATCTTGGTGGTCTTGGCGCATTTGCGGGATGGAAAGGTCTGACGCTCACAGACTCGGGTGGTTTTCAAGTTTTTTCTCTCAACCCAGATGTTGATGATGACGGCGTTTCGTTTCGATCAACTTACGACGGGTCGATGCACAGATTCACCCCAGAATCTGCCGTCAAGACACAAGAGTTGCTCGGCGCCGATATTCAAATGGTGTTAGATGTTTGCGCACCATTACCTTCAACTGATGATGTTATTCGGCTCGCACTAAAGCGAACTTCGGCATGGGCGTTGCGAGCTCGCAATAGTCACACTCGAACTGATCAGAGCCTGT
>BJGF01000134.1 GCA_014190295.1 Actinomycetes bacterium
GTGCGTCGGTTCGCGTTGTCGCCCAAAGCCCATCGGGCTTTTGCCCCACACAGATTTCGGCAGATCATCGAGCACTTGCTGGTCGATTTTGTCGAGTTTATGTACTCGCGGTTTCGGCCAGCGGTCATGATCTGTTTTAGGTGGTGGCTCGCGGTTGTCTTCATCAAAGTTCCATTTGCCGCCGACTGGCTCGTCGCCGTTCTTGCCATCCATAAGATAGCCATAGCGTTTGCGTTGCCAGCGATAGAAGTCTTCCATTTTCAGTGATTTTTTATCAGCACTGAATTTGGCGAAGTCGTCAGGGTGGCAGAGAAATTGATTCGACTTTACGACTTGCACACCCAGCGATGCGACGAGTTGTCGGGCGGCATAACTATTGGGCTCCGATACATATATATGTGTCGGTGAGAATTCGTCAACGTGGTCGGCAAACCCCTGGCGCATTGTCGTGGCTTTGCGGTAGTCGACTTTAAAGCCGGCTTGTTTTAACTCGAGGGCAAACCGCCGCATCGAGGTGATCAGAAAGTGCGCGCGCTGAACATGCCACCGTCGAGAAGCAATCTTGCCCGCCGATTCGATAATCAAGACCCGATGTGTTTTTGGATCAGCCTCAGCCAGCGCACCGATTTTGCGGTTCAATTGATCACCAAAAACCCAAACAGTTTTCAAAGTGTTGTTTTTTAAGTTAGTCAACTAGAACCTGATATCGCATCGAAGTTGGTTGCCAACCGTCATAATGCTCATCAATATAGTGTCATTGGGCTAGTGCTACAGTTGCTTTGCAGTCAATTTGACTGCATTGTTATCCCTCAACATACAAAAGGAATATTAAATGTTAAGCAAACTCAAGTCATTTGGATTCAGTGCGAATCTTTCGTATGCACTCGGATTCTTGTCAGTAATTGCAAGCATCGTCGTTTGGTTCACCCAAGGTGGAACAGACGCTGGTGAACTCGGTGCAGCAGGCGAGCGCTTCGGAATATTCGTTGGCCTTTGGGCGCCAACATTCATGGCGATCGGCAACGGAATTGACAATTTGCCAGAAGGCAAATAGTCAAAAATTAGTAATAATTTAAACTTGTCTGGTTCCAGACGGTTTTATAGTCGTGCGACACTCGCGATAAAAACTGCGAGTGTCGCAACGACTACAACGAATGGGGCGACGAAGCGCTGAAGGTTTGTCATACGTTAAGTTAATCAGATTTCAGAATCGGTTTGATAACTCATCGCAGTCTCGCTTGTTTTAACAACACTGATCTCACACCGAACGGTTAGCGCCATTAGCCTCAACGTCATTAACAAACAAATAATCGTCATTTCGGGCAGCCTGCGCAAAGCCTCGTTCACCACAGCCGTTTGTCGCGCACTCGTTAAAGAGATGAACGAAACCCAAAAAGCCTCAGCCGGCAACAAAATCGAGTTTGTTTTGCGCGACTATGTTCGCGAACTGCCGCATTATGACGGCGATCTAGACATCAACACAGATACCGAGACCCCACCTGCAGTTGTTGTCGACTTTCGCCGCGAAATGAGCGAGGCCCACGCGATCATCATCGGCACACCCGAATATAACTACAGCCTGCCAGGCGGATTAAAAAACGTCATCGATTGGGCATCGCGACCATTCGCCAAGCATTGCCTAATCGGTCGTCGCGTCGGTGTGTTCGGTTGCACGCCAGGTGAGCGCGGTGGCAAAGCCGCAGTCGAATATCTGCGAAACATCGTGCCGTTACTCGGCGCAACTCTCATCGGGCCCGAGTTGCTGTTTCCAAAAATCAATTCGTTGATCACACCAGACGGTCTACTCGACGCAAGCGTGTTGTCGCCCCTGGCTGAACTGGCTAACGAACTAGCTCAATAACCCAAGTTTCTCGGCGAGTTGAGCATTGGTCGGCTCGGTCAAATGCGAGTCATCATCAAACACAATCACAGGGATAGATTTTTTGCCGTTGTTGCGTCGCAAAACTTCTGACTCGACAAAATGCTCGTTCTCGTCTAATTCAAGATCAATCTTCTGAAAATCGATGTTGTTATCGACGAAGAACTTTTCAGCTCGCCTACAATCTCC
>BJGF01000135.1 GCA_014190295.1 Actinomycetes bacterium
GCTGATTAAAACAACACCTGCGGCGACAAGTCGGGCTGAGGTTTCATTGGCTGGGTTCGGAAACTTGAAGCGCTTTGACATGCGCCCCAGCATATACAGATACCCGACTAAATTAGTCAGGTATTAATCGGGCTTACGAGACCTGCGTGCCCTGCGCTTGTATCGTTAAATAAAGCGTTTGGGGCCCCAATGACAATTCCATATGGTCGACAAGAGATAACTGCGGCAGACATCAAGGCTGTCGTTGAGGTGCTGCAGTCTGACTATTTAACCCAAGGCCCAATGGTGCCAGTTTTCGAGGAGACAATTCAGAATTATTGCGGCGTGGCGTATGCAACCGCCGTGAATAGCGCGACTTCAGCCCTTCATTTGGCGTGTATGGCACTTGGCGTTGGTGTTGGTGATTTGGTGTGGACGAGCCCGATCACTTTTGTGGCGAGCGCGAACTGCGCGCGTTATTGCGGGGCTGATGTTGACTTTGTGGATATTGATCCCAAGACATACAACATGAGTGCAGAGCGCTTAGCCGAAAAACTTGAAGTCGCGAAGAAGAATGGACGATTACCAAAGGTTGTGATTCCGGTGCACCTTGCTGGTCAGTCCTGCGACATGCGAGCGATTGGTGCATTGGCTAAGCAATACGGATTCAAAGTTATTGAAGATGCTTCGCATGCAATTGGTGCAAAGTATTTAGGCGAACCAGTTGGTAGTTGTCGCTACAGCGATATTGCGGTTTTTAGCTTTCACCCCGTAAAAATTGTGACTACTGGTGAAGGCGGTGTTGCAGTTACTAATGACGAAGTGCTTGGCGGGTTGATGGCACGCTTGCGAAGTCACGGTGTGACGCGAGATCCCTCACAATTGACCAAACCATCCGAAGGCCAGTGGTATTACGAGCAACTTGAACTTGGTTTCAACTATCGAATGACAGATATTTATGCGGCACTTGGCGCCAGTCAAATGGCTCGTCTTGATGAATATGTTGCGCGTCGTCAACAACTAGCCGAGCAGTACGACTTGCTATTTGCCAACAAGTCGATCAAAACGCCGTGGCAACATCCAGATACATATTCATCTTTTCATCTTTATATAGTTCGTCCAGATTTTGCTGCAATGAAAACAAGTCAACGTGAGTTATTTGAACGATTACGAGCAAACGGTATTATTGCGAATCTTCATTACATTCCGGTCTATCGCCAGCCGTATTACGCAGCTATGGGCTTTGACAAAAATAATTTTCCCGAGGCTGAAAAATATTATTCCGAAGCAATCAGCTTGCCGATGTTTCCGATGTTGACTGACGACCAACAAATTGATGTCGTGCAAAAATTGATGACTCCTATCGGCCACCAAACAATTTTCTAGCCAACCCTGATGCAAATTGCCGTTATCCCTGCGCGTGGCGGTAGTAAACGCGTTCCCAGAAAGAATATTCGTGATTTTGCAGGCAAGCCGATTATCGCTTGGCCGATTGAAGTTGCGCTCTCGTGTGGCTTGTTTGACAAAGTTGTCGTTTCAACAGATGATGAAGAGATTGCAAGTATTGCCGAGAAATTAGGGGCATCTGTGCCGTTTTTGCGCCCCGAAAACTTGTCTAATGATTTTGCTGATACCAAGTCTGTAGTTAATCACACAATTTCTGAATTGGGATTAGCGACTGATCTCACTAGCCAAATTTGTTGCATCTATCCGACTTCTGCGTTTGTGACGGCCGACCAACTCAGCAAAGGTCTGACCAAAATCATCAGCGGAAAGCACAGTTTCGTTTTTTCAGTTACTTCTGTCGGTTCGGTTGCACTTCGTTCGTTTACTCAAGACCAAGATGGGCGGCTCAAGATGTTGTTTCCTGAGAATTATTCGAAACGCAGTCAAGAGCTGCCTGAGCTTTATTGCGACGCCGCACAGTTTTACTGGGGTTCAGTTAAGTCATGGTTAAGTAATGAAACAGTCTTTGGTGAGAATTCAAGGGGTATATTTATCGAACCAAATTCTGTACAAGATATTGATACGCAAGAACACTGGATT
>BJGF01000136.1 GCA_014190295.1 Actinomycetes bacterium
GATGCATTCAAACCTGTCGTGAGATATTGGGACCGAATAATCACGCCGGCGCAGTTGTTGCACTCTTTGCCACACGCAGTTTCAACGATGCTTGACCCAGCAACTTGTGGTCCAGCATTTATTGGTCTGCCACAAGACGTTCAGGCAGAAAGCTTTGATTATCCAGAAGTATTTTTCGAAAAAGTCATCCACACGATTGCCCGACCTCGAGCAGACAAAACTGAATTGACGAATGCTCTTGAAGCACTAAAAAATGCGAAGCGACCACTAATAATCGCTGGCGGTGGTGTGCACTATTCGCGTGCAGAAAAAGAATTAGCGGCGTTCGCTTCGGCGCACAACATTCCAGTTGTTGAAACTGTTGCTGGCAAAGCCTCGCTTCTGGCTTCTCATCCGCTTTATGCGGGGCCAGTTGGCGTGACGGGGAGTGAGTCGGCGAACAACCTGGCTGCAAGAGCCGATGTTGTTTTGGCGCTTGGCACTCGGTTGCAAGACTTCACCACAGGTTCGTGGACAATCTTCAGTAACGAAGAGACAAGATTCATTGGCGTGAACACTGCACGCTTCGATGCCGTCAAACATCGATCATTGCCTGTCGTTGCAGACGTGCGCGAAACGTTAAAAGAATTTAGTGCACAACTTGCTAATTGGAAGAGTGGTGGTGAGTGGTCAAAACTCGCACAAAGCGAAGTTGCAAAGTATCACGCTTACATTGACGGGTTAGCGAAGAAAGACGCCAAGAAGCAGGCGACGTATGCGCAAGTTGTGGGCGTGGTTGATCGGTCTGCGCAGGCAAATGATTATGCATTAACTGCCGCCGGCGGGTTTCCGGGCGAACTTAATAATGGCTGGCGCGCAAAAAGCCTTGACTCTTTTGATTGCGAATATGGATTCTCGTGCATGGGGTATGAGATCTCTGGAGCGTGGGGTGCAAAAATGGCGATGCCCGAGCGTGAAGTTATCTCGTTTGTCGGCGACGGTTCTTACATGATGATGAATAGCGATATTTACAGTTCGGTTTTGTACGGGCACAAATTAATTGTGATCGTCTGCGACAACGGAGGCTATGCGGTAATCAATCGACTGCAAGTCAATCAAGGTGGTGTGCCGTTCAACAATCAAATAGCCGACTCGGGTGCCACGAATCTCGTTTATGTTGACTTTGCAAAACATGCTGCATCAATGGGCGCAATTTCTGAAACTGTCGGCTCGATTGACGACCTTGAGGCGGCATTTGTGCGCGCAAGAAAATCAGATCGGACTCATGTGATCGTGATAAAGACAAGCCCAAACGATTGGACGGAGGGCGGGTCATTCTGGGAAGTTGGCGTGCCGACCACCAGTCATCGCCAAGAAGTGCTTAAGGCTGGCGAAACAATGCGTGAAGGTAAAAAACAACAACGAATCGGTTGGTAGGCCTGAATTGTGAGCGACAACAAATCGAATACTTCAAGCACTTCAAATATGAACGGCAAAGTTTTGTTGCTCAGTGGTGCTACTCGCGGGGTGGGTGAGAGCGTTGCACGCTTGGCTGTTGAGCGCGGTGTGGCAGGCTTGGCTCTTGTTGGTCGTGACACAAAAACTGGCGAACGTTTAGCCAGCGAATTGACAAGTCTCGGCACCAAGACGATTTTCATTACTGCGGATCTTGGCAAATCAGATGAACCGAATCGCATCGTAAAACTTGTGGATAAAACCTTTGGCACTGTGCACGGACTTTTGAATTCGGCCGCTGAAACTGGTCGCGGAAGTGTCTGGAACACAACCCCAGAGATGTTTGACACAATGATGGCCGTTAATGTGCGTGCTCCATTTATGTTGATTCAAGAGTGCGCCAAAATCATGAAACGCGAAGGCGTCGCTGGTTCGATAGTGAATATCGGCAGTGTCACTGGCTACGGCGGAGATGTGAACTTAACGCACTACGCAATTTCGAAAGGTGCATTGCACACGCTGACCCGTAACTGCGCTTATTCACTAATGCGCGATCGTG
>BJGF01000137.1 GCA_014190295.1 Actinomycetes bacterium
GATTTATAAGTATTCGTTGCTTATGTTTACCCCGTTAATTTTGGGGGCGATTGCTGCATCGGTGCTCGTTTTAGTTTTTAAGCTCGAAGCTAAAGATTCTTTAGTTTTCGCTGTTGTATTGGCGATTGTATTTTCGACGGTTGGAAGCTATCTCTCTTTTGCACCGCACTTCTACCGCCTCAGTGTCAGCACCCATGATCTAGATTTTGATCCAGTTGATGATTTGACTGGATCGCCCGATTATCGAGAACTATTCAATTGGATTAGTGAAAACTCGAATCAAAGTGATGTTGTCGCAGTAAACAGGTATTGTTTAGTCGCTTCAGAACTTCCAACAGATTGCTTAGCTCTGTGGAACTTGACATCAGCGCTTTCAGGTCGACAGATGTTGACTGAAGGACTTTACCCACCAGGAAGCCAAAATCTCAATTCTGAGCGCGAGCATCGAAGAGTGTTAATTGAAAGTTTTGTCAAAAATCCAAATACGGTCAATTATCACGAATTACAAAAATATGGTGTTCGATTTGTGCTTGTTGATTATGCCATTAGTGCATTTTCTGAATCACGCACATGGGATCCATTCGCCACGATTCAATTTAAGAACAATGCAGGATTAATACTTGAACTGGCTTTAAAAAATTAATTTGATCACGAACAAATTAAGGATGAAGGCCGCGCATACGGTGAGAGTCAGCAATGGTTTTGATGCCCAATACTGATGCAGCCAATCGATATGGAAGTTTTTGTTCAACTGAGAAAGAATGCAATCTTTTGAATGCACCTTGCATAAGTGAAATAACTTTTTCGTTCACTTCGGCTTCGTCCCAACTGAGGTGGGCGAAGTTTTGACATTGCTCTAGGTAACTGCAAGTGACTCCACCAGCATTGGCGTAAATATCTGGCACGACGATGATGCCTCGATCTTGCATCACCTCATCAGCTTTTGGCGTTAGTGGCCCATTGGCACCTTCAACCACGAGTTTTGCTTTGATCTGGCTAGCAATCTGTTCGTCAACTGCGTCGCCGAGCGCGCAAGGCATGACGATGTCGCAGTCCACGAATAATACCTTCGTCGCGCCGTCGAGTCCTTTGCCGATGACATCTCCCGCACCAGTTTCAACAACGCTTTTCGCACCTTCGCGAAGTTTGCGATCAACCATTGCTAAATCAATGCCGTTCGGATTATGAATTGAACCGCCGACATCTGCGAGCCCGACAATTTTTGCGCCGCGTGCTTGTGCCAACCGAGCCGCCCACGCACCGACTTGTCCGTAGCCTTGGATCGCAATTCGTGAGCCACTAAGCGGAATCCCAATTTTTTCTCCAGCAAGAGCGGCGGCCTCAACTGCACCGCGACCTGTTGCAGATTCGCGGCCCAGCGATCCGCCAAGTTCGATTGGTTTGCCAGTGACAACACCCGGAACAATGTGACCGACGCTGGCCGAATATTGATCCAGAACCCAAGCCATAACCTGGGCGTTTGTGCCGACGTCTGGGGCAGGCACGTCTTTGTCTGGTCCGAGAAATGGAATCAACTCAGAAACATAGCGTCGTGTGATTCGTTCGAGTTCACCCGAAGTCATTGTTTTTGGATCAATAGCAATTCCACCTTTGGCGCCGCCGAGCGGAAGATTCATGATCGCTGTTTTCAGTGACATGCCGATTGCGAGTGCAACAACTTCGTCACGAGTTACGCCAGGGTGGTATCGAATGCCACCTTTGGCAGGTCCGCGAGTTGTGTTGTGGTGAACACGCCAACCAACAAGGTGATCTCGAGTGCCGTTGTCGCGTCGAAAAGGAATCGAAACCTCAAGCACGCGACGAGGGGCGATAATTGTTTCTATAAGTCCGTCTTCGAGGCCGAGCCACTCGCCGGCCAATCGAACGCGAAG
>BJGF01000138.1 GCA_014190295.1 Actinomycetes bacterium
GGCATGTAAATAAAATCGTTGCCGTCCCATTTTTCGAATGGTTTAAGCAGTTGCAATCGTTCGCTAGTTGGGTCAACGACTACTTCAATTGCTGAGCCATTTGCGGGTGGTGCGATAAATGTATCGTCACCGGCGTCGTAACCATTTTTTGGCAATACTTCGCCAACTGGCGCCGCAAGCGAAACTTTTGAGCCGTCTGGCGCATTGATCGTGTCGGTCGTTGGATCAAAATCAAGACGACCAGCAAGCGCGAGTGCGATCACCGTGTCTGGGCTCGTGACAAAACTCAAAGTATTCGCCGAGCCGTCGTTACGCTTTGGAAAGTTGCGATTGAACGAACTGACAATTGTGTTCGCATTATCGGTAATTTCTTTTGATCGCTCCCACTGGCCGATGCATGGGCCACAAGCATTTGCCAACACAGTTGCGCCAATTGCTTCAAGATCGGCGAGCAATCCATCGCGTTCGATTGTGGCGCGAATTTGTTCTGAGCCGGGAGTGATCAGCAAATCAGTTTTGGCTTTTAAGCCTTTCGAAGCGGCAAATCTGGCGACCGACGCTGCCCGCGTGATGTCTTCATAAGAGCTGTTAGTGCAACTGCCAATTAGTGCCGCAGAGATTTCGAGTGGCCATTTATTTTCTGCAGCCGCTTTGGCAACGCCACTGCCAACACGGTGCGCCAGGTCTGGCGTGTGAGGTCCGTTGATTAATGGTTTGAGAGTTGAGAGATTAATTTCAATCGTCCTGTCGTAAAGTGCGCCATCATCGGGGCAAAGGTGCTCGGCAACTTTGTCGGCCGCCGCGACAATTTCGCCGCGACCCGTGGCTCGCAAATAGTCGGCCATTTGCGCGTCGTATCCGAACACCGAACATGTCGCACCGATTTCGGCACCCATGTTGCAAATAGTTGCTTTGCCAGTCGCCGAAATTGTGTTGGCACCGTCACCGAAATATTCGATTATCGCACCAGTGCCACCTTCGACGGTCAAGACTCGGGCAACTTCGAGGATTACGTCTTTGGGACTCGACCATCCAGAAAGAGAACCAGTGAGTTTCACACCAATAATTTTTGGCCATCGCACATTAAATGGAAAGCCCGTCATCACATCAACTGCATCTGCGCCACCAACACCGATCGCCACCATTCCGAGACCACCCGCGTTCGGCGTGTGGCTATCAGTGCCGATCATCATTCCGCCAGGAAACGCATAATGCTCAAGCACGACTTGGTGGATGATTCCGCTGCCTGGTCCCCAAAAACCGACACCATATTTTGCTGAGACTGATCGCAAGAAGTCGTACACCTCTTTATTCGTATCAATCGCCACTCCCATGTCGATTCGCGCGCCAGATTTTGCCATTATCAAGTGATCGCAATGCACGGTTGATGGCACCGCAGTTGTCGACAGACCAGCAGTCATAAATTGCAGCAAAGCCATCTGTGCAGTTGCATCTTGCATCGCAACGCGGTCTGGATTGAAGTCTGCGTAACTGCGTGAGCGTTCAAGTTCTTGTTTTGCAGGTTTCGTTAAATGATTGATCAGAATTTTTTCTGTGAGCGTCAGTGGGCGACCGAGACGTTTTCGACCTAGCGCAATGTTCTTACCAAGTTTCGAATAAACAGCAGTGACGAGATTAATTGGGGTTCCGGCGCCTGAAGTCATGTTGATCCTTATTGAGTTTTTATGCTGTTAGTGTATACAAGTATAGTACAAGTTCGAACAGTTCGATATCACGAGATCGCAAACTCGTTGCGCGCACAAATTGAGGGTCGCGTGGTTTCGGCTGGGCGAGTGTTGCCAAGTGAGGCAGAACTATCTGCCGAATTTAAAGTCAGTCGAGTCACTGTGCGTCGAGCATTAGAAATTTTGCGGGATGAAGGTCTCGT
>BJGF01000139.1 GCA_014190295.1 Actinomycetes bacterium
GAAGTTGGCGGCCGCAATTGCCATTGCCGAGTCGGTCACCGATGCTCAGTTATCACCTGATTTCGTGGTGCCATCAGTGTTCGACAGAACAATTGTTCAGCGTGTTGCTCCGGCAGTTGCCGCAGCGGCGGTGAAAGACGGCGTTATCCGCAAGTCGTAGAACACACATCGCCCGATCTGTGCTGGGCCGCGGGGCCAAGATTCACCCGATCTTTGAGGGCATCTCAGAGATCGAGTGGTTTTCTGGGGATCGAATTTAATTACAGTCACAAACCCAGTGACGGAGAGTGGCGCGAACTAATAGTTCTTCTGTTGTCAACGACTTAGAATCCGCATCTTCGAGGTCACAAGCGAAATTCAGCGGTTGGTGATAGCCCGTGCAATCAGCGGCATGCGCGTCGAATAAAAAATCATAAGTTTTCAAATAATTCATTTTTCGCCTAATCTCAATATGTGGCGACAAAGTACGAAATCGCACTTGAAAAAGTCAGAAACGGATTACAGCCCGAGTTAGCAGCCACTGAACTTGTTGCCGCGATGACGCTTGACGAAAAAATTCATTGCTTAGATGGCGGAGTTCCATTTTGGGTGGGCATCAAAGATATAACGACGGGTGGTTATCACAGCCGTCCGTTTAGAGCCGCGAAAGTTGAGCGACTCGGCATACCTGGTTTTCATTTTTCTGATGGACCTCGCGGAGTTGTAGTTGGCGAAGCAACTGCGTTTCCGGTTTCAACGGCGCGCGGGGCAACTTTTGACCCCGAACTAGAAGTGCGAGTTGGGGATGCCATCGGCAAAGAACTTCGTGCAATTGGCGCAGACCTTTACGGCGGAATATGCGTCAATCTGTTGCGTCACCCGGCGTGGGGGCGTGCACAAGAAACTTATGGCGAAGACCCGCACCATGTTGGTGAAATGGGTGCCGCTCTAACTCGTGGCGCTCAACGCCATGTGATGGCAACTCTTAAACACTTTGCATTGAACTCAATGGAGAACGCCCGTTTCGGCGTCGATGTGACAGTCGATGAGCGGGCTTTACACGAGGTTTATCTACCGCATTTCAAACGCATCGTCGACGAAGGTGTCGCATGCGTAATGACGGCATACAACTCAGTCAATGGTGAATGGTGTAGCCAGAACGAGGTATTGCTTGCCGATATTTTGCGCCGTGAATGGGGCTTTGCAGGTTTTGTTATTTCAGATTGGATATTTGGAGTGCACGATGGTGTTAAGTCGCTACATGCTGGGCTGGATGTCGAAATGCCTTATCGCATGATTAGAAATGCGCCAATCGTTGCTGCATTGTCAGAAGGTTTCGTCACCGAAGAACTCGTCGCTAGCGCAGTTACACGCACTTTGACCACGTTGTTGAATTTTAGAGTTGGCAAGTTACCCGTCAGTGATCGTTCTGTTGTGCTGTGCAGCGAACATGTGCTTCTTAGCCAAGAAGTCGCCGAAAAAGCAATGGTGTTATTGAAGAATGAAAATATCGATGGCGCAAGTTTGCTTCCACTTAATTTGAAAACTGGTGCGAAAATCGCGATGTTCGGGCGTCTTGCAGCCATGCGCAACATTGGCGACGGCGGAAGCAGCGATGTGATGGCCCCAAATGTTGTGACACCATTAGTTGGTATCCGCGAACATTTCGCCAATTGCGAAGTTGTTCATGACCCACAGGTCACTCTTGCGGCTCAGGTGCAGCAAGCTCAGCAGTCTGACGTGGCGATTGTTGTTGTCGGC
>BJGF01000140.1 GCA_014190295.1 Actinomycetes bacterium
CATCATCCGCGCTGGTTCTTGGAACATCTGCCCGCAAACAGCCAGATTCGTTTTGAGACACTTGCACTTTCGATGGTCGGTCTTACAGTTGCCGGCCCGCGCTCGCGAGATGTGTTGCAAAAACTCACTAGCACTTCGCTAGCAACAAAAGATTTTTCGTTTATGAGTTTTCGCCGTGTCAACATCGGCAATGCGCCTGTGTGGCTGTCACGAATGACGTATACGGGCGACTTGGGCTACGAAATCTGGATTGCCCCTGAGTACCAACGCTATTTATTCGATTTAATTTGGGATGCTGGCAAAGAGTTCGATATGCGACTTTTCGGTTTCAGGGCTCTCATCACAATGCGCCTAGAGAAGAACTTCGGCACTTGGTTCAGAGAATATCGACCGATCTATACACCGCTTGAAGCAGGCATGGAGCGTGCGATGAAATTCGACCACGAGTTCACTGGTCGATCTGCGGTTGAAACCGAAATGAAAACTGGCCCAGCACGAAAACTCGTGATGTTTAAAGTTGATGTAGACAAAACTCGCCCAGCCGACGTGATTGGCGATGAGCCGGTGTTTCACGACGGCAAAGTTGTCGGTTGGATAACCAGCGGTGGCTATGCGCATTACTCAGGCGTGTCGCTTGCAATGGGCTACATACCGGCCGAACTCGCCAAGGCTGGTACAACTGGCTTCGAAATCGAAATCATCGGCAAAATGCAACCAGCAACTTTGCAACTTGAACCAGTGCTTGACCCATCAGGGTCACGCATGCGCGCGTAACTCTTAGTTAAAAAACTAACTCTGTAGTTGCTTTAGTTTCATAACTGGTATATGGCAACGCATAAAATGCCCCGGCTCAACTTCATTAAGGTCTGGCTCTTCAGACTCACACAAACTCTCGTATCCCGAACCGACTTTGCGTGAGCAACGCGGGTTCAACACACAGCCACTCGGTGGATTGCTCGGACTCGGCACTACACCAGTCAATGGAATGCGCTTGCGAATCGAACCGTCAATATTTGGTACCGACGATAGAAGCGCTTCTGTATATGGATGGAACGGTCCGTTGAATACGCGTTGCGATGTACCAAACTCGACGACTCGACCCAGGTAGAGCACGGCGATGCGATCAGAGATATACCGAACGACACCCAAGTCGTGCGAGATGAAAATAAAACTCACACCGTCTTGCTTTTGCAAGTCAACTAATAGATTCAAAATCGCCGCCTGAACCGAAACATCAAGAGCCGAAGTCGGCTCATCGCATACGACGATTTGTGGTGAGCCCGCAAACGCTCGAGAAATTGCCACGCGCTGTTTCAAACCACCCGACAACTGAACAGGTCGTGCACTATGCAAGGTTGCGTCGACCCTCATTCCAGATAGCAATTCGTGCGCACGATTAATTGAGTCTTTGACATTGAAGCTACGCAGACGCTCGACTGCTCGACTCACAATTCGAGTCACGCTATGACGGCGATTTAATGCTTGATCTGGGTTCTGAAAGACGATCTGCATCGCACCAACATCTTGCACATCGCGACGATTAAGTGTTTTGGCGAGACCCTTGCCATCAAGGGTTACGACTCCACCTTCTTCTGGTGACACGAGACCCAAAACAAGTTTGGCAATCGTCGTTTTGCCCGAACCAGACTCGCCGACCAAACCGAGTGTTTCGCCAACTCCAAGGGTCAGAGAAACATCGTTGATAACACGAACCTTGTGCCCGTCTTGTGTAAACACCTT
>BJGF01000141.1 GCA_014190295.1 Actinomycetes bacterium
GTGTTGCGCGACCAGCGCGGCGAGTTGCGCGAGATTCGAGCCAATGTTGTGATTTCTGGCGTCGGGCAACTGAATCGTCCAAAAAAGTCTTTCATCAAAGGCATCGAATCGTTCTCGGGCCCGTGCTTTCATTCTGCACAGTGGCGCCACGATGTCGATCTGAGTGGCAAGCGAGTTGCGATCGTTGGCACCGGGGCAAGTGCGATGCAGATTTTGCGCACGGTTGCGTCGCAGGCGAGTCAGGTGACAATTTTTCAGCGGTCACCACAATGGGTGAGACCCAGCAACGACTACCACCGTGAGGTCAAGCCACAAACCATGTGGTTGTTCGAGAACGTGCCATTTTATTTCGATTGGTATCGCTTTGGTCTTTTCTGGAGATTTGGCGACGGTCTGTTGCCAACTCTGCGCCGAGATGAAACTTGGCTACATCTGCACAGATCGATGAATTCACGCAATGACAAACATCGAGTGCAACTTACTGATTATTTGCTCGCACAACTTGACGGTCACACTGATTTGGTAAACAAAACTTTGCCCGACTATCCGCCGTATGGCAAACGAATTCTTGTCGATAACGATTGGTATAAAACTCTCACTCGCGACAATGTCGAACTCGTGGCATCGGGCGTAGATCACGTTGACGGCAATCAAATAGTTGCACTAGATGGTTCGTCGCGCCAAGTCGATGTCATAATTTTGGCTACTGGTTTTGAGGCCGGCAAGATGCTTGCTTCGGTAGCGGTGACGGGCCGCAACGGCATCACATTACGTGAAACTTGGGGAGACGATAACCCGCGCGCATATAAAGGTATGACGATGCCGAACTTTCCGAATTTGTTTTGCCTGTACGGGCCGAACACCAATGTGGCTCACGGTGGCAGTGTGATTTTTCAGGCTGAATGCCAAATGCGTTACGTCACGAGTTGCATTACTCAGATGATCGAGTCACAAATTTCATCGGTTGATGTACGCCCTGGCGTGCACGATGCATATAACAAGGCAGTTGACGATGAACATGATCAACTTGTTTGGTCGCACCCAGGCATGGATAGTTGGTATAAAAATTCGCAAGGTCGAATATTTTCGCCGATGCCGTGGCGATTTGTCGACTATTGGTCAATGACCCACGATGCAGATTTGAGCGATTACGTGTTAACGAAGTAACTTAGAACCAGCTAGGCGAGTGCGCGCAAAGAAATATCATTGCAAGATTCGCAAACGCTTTCGGGAATCGCGCCGAGTTTCATTAAATAACTAAATGCAATGCAACCCAGACAAATCGCAAACACTGATTCAAGTAGTGCGGCAAAAATCAAGCCAGTTATAACAAGTTTCGCGGCCAGTGAGAAGTCAAGAAGCGCGAGCAACAGCGCCGACGACGAAAAAACTAATCCAATTGTTTGGGCAAATCTTTTTGGTGGGCCAGGTACAAATTTGTGTTCAAACTTCAATTTTGGTGTGACGACGCGTGTCACGAATAGTGCGAGCGGGCTGAACGCTGGGCCGGCGGCGACACGTGCGGCGAACCCGTATGCGAGTGCGACGAGAATGAGCGTCGAGTTCGTAAGCAAAAACAGTGTGCTGATTAAAACAACACCTGCGGCGACAAGTCGGGCTGAGGTTTCATTGGCTGGGTTCGGAAACTTGAAGCGCTTTGACATGCGCCCCAGCATATACAGATACCCGACTAAATTAGTCAGGTATTAA
>BJGF01000142.1 GCA_014190295.1 Actinomycetes bacterium
CGTCGACAAAACTCGCCCCGAATTGCATCGCCATTGCCAGTGCTCCGAGAGCATTACGAACGTTGTGAATTCCACGCAGGCCAATCGTGACTTCTCCCAATTTAACGAAGTGGCCATCTATCTTTTGACTAACTACAAAACGTGCAGCCCCATTCTTGAATAAAACTTCGGTTGCCACGAAGTCGGCGTTGTGGTGACTGATTTGCGACGCTTCAGATTTAGAATTTTTATTGTCGAGTACCGAATATGTAATCGCACCAAAATTGCGGGCAATCTCGGCGCATGTGAGATCGTCGACGCAAAGAACTCTGGGGCCGTCAACTTTGCCAATAAAATCAGAAAAACTTTCTTGTATCGCATCAAAATTCTCAAAATTATCTAAATGATCAATATCCACATTCGTCAAAATCGCTCCCGCGAGTGGCAACCGCGAATGCGACGAATCACTTTCATCTGCTTCAACTACGAATAGTTCGCTATTTGTCCAAGACGCACCACGTCCGAAATCTGCAACATCTCCGCCTATCAAATAACTCGGATTCTTTTTCGCTTCAATCAAGATTGCAGCGAGCATCGACGACGTCGTAGTTTTGCCATGCGTTCCTGCAACGCCGATGCTCTTGGCTCGGCTACATATATTCGCCAACATCTCACCTCTGGTCGCGATCCTGATATTTCTTTTGCTGGCTTCGTCATATTCGATGTTGCTCTTGGCAATTGCCGGAGACCCGGTCACAAAATCGCAATCGCCCACGACTTTTCGTTCGTGTCCAATGTTTATATCTATGCCGATTAGTCGCAATCGAGCGATTATTTCACTCTCGTGGATATCGCTGCCAGAAACTTGATGTCCCATTTCTGCGAGAACCGTGGCTATCGCCGACATGCCAGGCCCACCGACCCCAACAATATGAATACGTTTTGGACTCGTTAAATCAAGATGATCCGAGTTGTTGGTGCCGACGATGCTTGCGATCAATTCACCCAATTTTGATTCGCGATGAACAGTGCCGGCAACTCGCGCCATTTTTGCCAATGACGAAAGTTTGTTCGGATCATCTATCAATTTCACTATTTGTTCGGCGAGAAGCTTTTGTGAATAAACATCTTCCTCTAAAACAACCGCTCCGCCAAGGTCACCCAACCATTTCGCGTTGAACAACTGATGATTCTCGGCTGATTGCTTCCATGGAATCAAGACGCTGGGGCATCCAACGGTTGCAAGTTCGGCGATCGTGCTTGCTCCCGCTCGAGAGACAATTAAATCACTGGCCGCATAAAGATCTTCCATCGCTATGGTCGACGCCAGACGTTGATACTTTATTTTTGAATCGGCCGTCAGTTGTGGCAAGTCGTCTCTGATATATCTTTCACCAGTTAAATGAACCACGCAAAGATCTTCTCGATTTGAATTGTCTTCGACGAGTTGTCTTGTAACTGCATTCAACATTGCAGATCCGAGCGACCCACCTGTCACGGCAATAACCTTGCTCGCCATAGACAGTCCGAGTCGCTCACGTGACCCTGCACGGTTGGTGGCAATGTCAAGTGTGCGCAACGCTCGCCTAACTGGCGCCCCCGTCAATGTTGCATTTTGCAACTTGGTCGGCAAATATGCAACCGCAGTTGCCGTGGCTTTTCGCGACTGCAATCTTGTTGCTAATCCGGGTAAC
>BJGF01000143.1 GCA_014190295.1 Actinomycetes bacterium
CAAAAGATTCGCCTTGGTCTTCGTAAACGACTCGCACCCAACCGCTCTTGCAGTAAATCATTTGAAACTTAACGCGGTGGTAGTGCACATAATCGGGCACCGGCCCACCATTTGGTATGTGAATGTGAGACGCGATCACTCTGCCGCCCAAACGGCCAGGTATCAAATCGCGATAGATCATCCCAGCGCGACCAGTCGTCGTAGAAACTTCGGTGGATAATTTGCTGACGATAAGTGCATCGTCAAGAACACCATATATAGGTATACGATTTTTTGATAGAAATTCAATCAATGTTCCATTCGGGGCAATCTTTCTTGAATTCGTCTCACTATTTGTTTCAAGACGCAATAACCCAGGCGACCCAGAAAACTCAGTATCTAGACAAACACGAGTTCCGTATCCGGTGATAACTGCCGAGCGTGGATTGTCCGCAGGAGTGATCATCTCAAGTCGAAAGCCGACTTCATCATCCATGAAAAACTTAAGCGTTTCTACAAGATCAATACATGGCAAAACTATCAACGCTCGTAAACCTGAGTTTCTGCACCGACAAAGTCGCGAAATAGTCCAAGCACTTCACCAGGATTCGCGTGACGACCAGTTAAAGCCTTCGAATAAATCAAAGTTCCATCAACTTCAACATCGAAGGTTCCGCCACGACTTGTAACCAGCGACAGATCAGAGATGACGTGTTGATAATCATGCAAGATTTCAGAAACCGCGCTCACGGCGTGGCTAGAGAAGTCTCAAGAGATGCAATAGGTGATTTTTACTCGATGTTCCATAGGGATAAATCTAGTCACACCCCCGTGCCACACTGTGATGATGGAACTAATCATCGGATCTCTAGTCTTTATCGTTTTGGCCCTTCTCGTAGTGCTTGTGCGACAAACAACCGGCTCTGGCTCGTCACCCGCGAGCCCACAAAATTTTGATCAAGCTGCTTTGGTCGACGCAGTGCGCACAGTTGTTGACGCGCAAGTAAGCAAAGTCACTCAACAAGCACTCGAAAATGTCAACCAGCAAATCGATCGAACTTATGCAGCACGATCCCAAACCTTGACAAGCGAGACCAAAAATTTACTTGATCCCGTCACCACACAAATGACTGAGTTACGAAATGCAGTGACGTCTCTGCAGTCGAGTTATACAAACACAGTTGGTTTCACCGAAGCAATCGGAAAACAAATTGACTCACTTAATCAAACGACCTCGGCGTTGCAGTCTGCACTCAGATCAACAAGCGCTCGTGGTGCATGGGGTGAACAGCAACTACGCAATGTGATTGAACTCGCCGGAATGTTGCCGTATTGCGATTTTTTTGAACAAACCACCGTCACCGGAAACGATAAGACACAGCGACCAGACGCAGTCGTGCGATTGCCAAACGATGGCCGAGTTGTGATTGACTCAAAAACTCCACTTGACGCATACTTGAGAGCACAAGAAACTTCAGACAACACCGCTCGACAACAATTATTGATAGATCACGCTAAGGCCGTTGCCGGCCATGCAAAAGTTTTGGCAGACAAACGCTACTGGGATCAGTTCGATCGCTCGCCCGAATATGTCATCATGTTCATTCCTGGCGAATCATTTTTGGCTGATGCCCTGCGCGCTGATCCGACATTGCTTGAAGTTGC
>BJGF01000144.1 GCA_014190295.1 Actinomycetes bacterium
CGAGAGTTAAGAGTCAGTAAATTTATCGAAGTTGCATCACTCAATGGGTTAGGAACAATTGAAACAAGTTTTTGTAAATTGTTCTGCCAGATATTTCGCGCTAAAAATTCAAGACAGAAAACTGAAGGTTCAAAGGCAATCACTTTGCATTGACGTGAGCGGGCTGCGTATAACGAGTACAGGCCAATATTCGCTCCGATGTCCCACAAAATAGATCCTTCTGCAAACCCATCAATCCACTCGATTGTTCCCGGCTCTTTTGTGCCATACGTTCGGTTTCGAGAATCAAGTCGAGCGTTAGCAGCACTCAAAACAAAAGAGTGTGCGCCAATTTTTGTTGAAGTTGTGCTTTCGATTGTGAAGCGTGTGACGGCTTGAGCAAAAAGACGGCCAGACTTTCTTGTTGCTATCCAAGGGAGAAGTCGCCAAATAAATTTTCCCTTTGATCCCGCCCAAAGAGGTGGGGGAACCGTGTTTGACGACTTTTGGCGCACGATGAAACTGTAGAATACGAAGTGCCGATGACGAACATTCTCGGAATTTCCGCGCTTTATCACGACAGTGCTGCATGCCTAGTGCGTGATGGCGAGATTATCGCCGCCGCCCAAGAAGAGCGGTTCTCGCGCAAAAAACACGACTCTCGATTGCCTCGTCATGCGACCGACTACTGCTTATCTGAGGGTGGCATCTCGGCAAGCGACCTTGACCATGTCGTGTTTTATGACAAACCAATGCTCAAATTTGATCGGATCGTTAAGACGCACATGGCATATGCACCGCGCGGGCGCAAGTCGTTTGCCGCTGCTGGCTCGCTTTGGTTTGGCGGCAA
This sequence comes from Actinomycetes bacterium, assembly GCA_014190295.1. Classification (GTDB taxonomy): domain Bacteria; phylum Actinomycetota; class Acidimicrobiia; order Acidimicrobiales; family Ilumatobacteraceae; genus BACL27. The sequence goes on from BJGF01000144.1 coordinate 830, forward strand.
GTTGCAAACGAAAGAACAAATTCAAAAGTTTTTGAACTTCTCTGGGGAGATTTTATTCGCTGAGCACCACGAGGCGCACGCGATGTCTGCTTTTTATCCTTCGCCATATCAAGAAGCTGCAGTCTTAACAATTGACGGTGTAGGCGAGTGGGCAACAACAAGTTTGTCTATCGGTCGAGGCAACTCGCTTGAGGTGATTAAAGAAATCAAGTTTCCACACTCTCTTGGTTTGCTCTATTCGGCTTTCACAAGTTTCACGGGCTTCAAAGTCAACTCAGGTGAATACAAAATGATGGGGCTCGCACCTTATGGCGAACCAAAATACGTCGACAAAATTCTCGAAAACCTAATCGACGTACAGCAAGACGGCAGTTTCAGATTGAACATGCAGTATTTCGATTTTCCAGTGAGCAATCGAATGACTAGTCATCGATTTGCTGAGCTATTTGGTGGCCCGGCGCGCAACGCAGAGTCAGAACTAACACAACGCGAAATGGATCTCTCTCGTTCAATGCAAGAAGTCACTGAACTTGTTGTGGGTCGCCTCGCACGCTTCGCACGGCAAACAACGGGCATGAAGAATCTCTGCTTGGCTGGTGGAGTCGCGCTGAACTGTGTGGCTAACGGCAAACTAGTTCGTGAAAATATTTTCGAAAATATTTTCATACAGCCTGCGGCTGGCGATGCAGGTGGTGCACTCGGCG
>BJGF01000145.1 GCA_014190295.1 Actinomycetes bacterium
TGTAATCCACATGACACGTTTTTGAAATGGCTAAAAAATCCACCTGCTTGCGCCAAGCAGGTTGTCGAGAAATGGCGTAATACGCCGCACTATGAGGGTTACGAATCAAAAATTGATGCTCGAATTACTTCGCTTCCTAAATATATAAATATCGATCAAAAATTTTTTGATAGTCACGACATTGACCCACTCAGCGCAACGCTCGTCGTCAGCCCGTCAACTGCTGACCTTCATCGTGGCTTTGAGATGATTCCGCGCGGTGAAATTCTTGAACAACCGGCAATGCTTGTCAATCTGCCATCAGTTCTAGATCCGTCTATGACAAATACATCTGATCATGTTTTTAGTCTTGAGGCTCTATTCACGCCGTTTTCATTTAAAGGTGGTTGGTCATCTAATGCCGAGCCAAGACGATGGCTTGAAAAGTATGCTGAACTTGTTGAACCTGGGTTCATCGAATCAATCGCCGACTGGCGTTGTGTGACACCAGCAAACTATGAGACTGACTTCTTTTTGCCGAAAGGTCACGCAACGAGTTTTTCGGGTGGGCCATTAGCCGCACTGCTCAATTCTCAACCCGAACTTACGCGTTACAAAACACCAATAGTTGGTTTGTACTTAACTGGCGCCGCGACGTTTCCGGGTGCTGGTGTTTGGGGTGCAAGCGGCAAGAACGCCGCGATGACTATTCTCGCAAAATAGTCGCGCTAATTATTAGCGCTAGTTATTCGCGCTAGTTATTAATATATCTAAATCAGGCGTCGCGAACGTCAAAAGCGCGTTTGGCAACTGGCTCTTGATCACTCCATGGAAAGTTGATCCACTGGTCTGTCATCTTCCAGACGTATTCACATTTGACAATTGATGCGGGCTTTTCGTACAACACGGCGATTCGCGATTCTTTAACTTGTCCATGACAAAAATCGTTAACCAATTTGAGCGTATGGCCGGTGTCGGCGACGTCATCAACAATCAAAATTCGTGAATCTTTGAGATCAATCAGATTTGGTACTGGAGGCAACACAATTGGTATCGGCAATCGCTCATCAACACCCGTATAAAACTCAACATTGAGTGTGTAAGTGTTTTTGACAGAGAGTGCATATCCGAGCGCTCCAGCAGCCATCAAACCACCACGTGCAATCGCCAAAATGATGTCAGGTTCATAACCATCATTAGCCACCTTGATCGCTAGTTCGCGACTCGCAACACCGAACGACTGCCATGTCATAATCTCGCGCTCTGATGTCAAAACCTTGGCTCCTCTACATCCGGAAAATACGATTATAGATCATCAAATAGCATCAATACGATTTTTAGCTTTGGTTGTTGAAAGTTTTGAAATCTTCAAAATAATCTGGCCAACTTTTTGTGACGACCTCTTGGTTCTGCACGACTACCCCATTTATACGCAAGCCGATCAGAGCAAACGCCATCGCTAATCGATGGTCGTGATGTGTTGCAAGACTCGCCCCGACCAAGGGTGTTGGCGTGATCGTCAGCCCATCTT
>BJGF01000146.1 GCA_014190295.1 Actinomycetes bacterium
GTTGTCGTCGAGGGCATGAGTAAAAAAAATCCACACTTGACGACTGGTCGCACACGACAAAACAAGATTCTGCACTTCAGTACGACCGAAACTCTGCGTGTCGGAACTTATGCCAAAGTTGAAGTCACAGATGCGGCTCGCTTTCACTTGTCGGGTCATCTAGTTGAAGTCGGCGATGTGCCAACCCATAAATTGCGCATCGCAGTCTCAAGTAGCAACTAGATCACGAATCTCGGTAGCGATTCATTGATGAACCAAAAACCAGTCGTAATTGTTGGCCCAACTGCCAGCGGCAAATCTTCGGTTGCGATGGCGGTTGCACAAGCCGAGACGAGCGCCCAGAACCCCGTGCACATAGTTGCTGTTGACGCGATGCAGGTATATCGCGACATGAATATCGGCACAGCCAAACCAACATTGCAAGATCAATCGCTCGTGCAACATCATTGCATCGACCTAGTCGACAGTCACGAGCGTTTCACTGTTGCCGAATTTAAGAAAAGTGCTGCAGTTGCGCTTGACGAAATCGCCAAAGTTGATGGGCGAGCATTATTTGTCGCTGGCACCGGTTTATATTTGACAGCAGTCATCGACGACTTAGTTTTGCCTGGCGAGTTTGCAGAAACTCGTGTCACCCTTGAACAAGAAACTGATACTGCCGTGTTGTTTGCCCGCTTGACCGAGTTAGACCCGCAGGCGGCACAAAAAATAGAGCAATCAAATCGCCGTCGCATTGTGCGCGCACTTGAAGTATGCATCGGCAGTGGCAAACCGTTCAGCAGTTTCGGCCCTGGTACGAGTGCTTATCCCGAAAATGGTGTTGTCCAGATTGGTTTGCGATGGAGTCGAGAGCGACTTGCGCAACGTGTCGCCGATCGTGTGCACACAATGATGAGCGACGGTTTGCTCGCAGAAGTTACCGCTTTGCGAAACTCAAAAAACGGGTTATCACGAACGGCTGCTCAGGCACTTGGCTATAAAGAATTACTGGTTTATCTCGACGGCAAAATGGGACTTGACGAAGCCGTTAATCAGACAATCATCCACACACGACAGTTCGCGGTGCGTCAAGAACGGTGGTTTAGGCGTGACCCGCGAATCAAGTGGGTTTCAATCAGTGAAGACCCAGTTGCAGAAATTGTGCCCGTAGTTGCCAAACATTTACGCTAGACATCTAACACCATGCAAGTCGTCGTAACAAAACATCACGGACTCGGAAACGATTTTCTAGTTCTAGAGACTGCACAGTTTTTGGCAGATATTTCTTTTGATTCGACAAAAATAAATTGGCCAAGCATTGCGCGACGGTGGTGTGATCGCCAAGACGGCATTGGTGCTGACGGTCTGCTGTTGCTTTCGCGTCACGGGGCTTTCAAACTTAGTATGCAGTTGTACAACC
>BJGF01000147.1 GCA_014190295.1 Actinomycetes bacterium
CCAGCATGTCGCGAGCGCATGTGCTCAAGAAGTTCGTTCTCGAAGCGACGCACATCGGCAACTGGAATCGTGTCTAAGTAACCCTTGGTGCCAGCGAAAATTGAAACGACTTGCTCTTCGACTGGCATCGGCGAGTTGAGCGGTTGCTTGAGCAACTCAACCAAGCGATAACCGCGCTCGAGTTGTGCTTTTGAGATCGCGTCGAGTTCGCTACCAAAAGTTGCAAAAGCCTCGAGTTCACGAAACTGTGCAAGATCGAGTTTGAGAGTACCCGAGACGCTCTTCATCGATTTGATTTGAGCAGCACCGCCTACACGGCTAACCGAAATACCTACGTCAACGGCTGGTCGAACACCAGACTTGAACAAGTTGTCCTGCAAATAAACCTGACCGTCGGTGATCGAGATCACGTTCGTCGGAATATACGCCGACACGTCACCAGCTTTTGTTTCGATAACCGGCAACGCAGTCAACGAACCGGCACCGCGCTCATCGCTGAGTTTCGCAGCACGCTCGAGCAAACGACTGTGCAGGTAGAACACGTCACCTGGGTAAGCCTCACGACCTGGCGGACGACGCAACAACAATGCAATCTGTCGGTAAGCCTCTGCTTGTTTCGACAAGTCGTCGTACACGACAAGCGCGTGCTCGCCGTTCTCCATCCACTGTTGACCGATTGCGCAACCTGCATACGGTGCCAAGTATTTAAACGGTGCAGGATTTGACGCCGGCGCTGCGACAACAACCGTGTATTCAAGCGCACCAAATTGACGCAAGACTTCAACAGTTTGCGCAATCGTCGAACCTTTTTGACCAATCGCTACGTAGATGCACTTCACGCCAAGACCACGCTGATTAAGAATCGTGTCGATCGCGATTGTCGTCTTGCCAGTCTTGCGGTCGCCAATGATTAGTTCGCGCTGACCACGACCAATTGGCGTCATCGCATCAATCGCTTTGATGCCCGTTTGTAGCGGCTCGTGCACCGGCTTGCGACCCATGATGCCAGGCGCTTGAACTTCAACACGGCGCATAGTTGCACCGACGATTTCGCCCTTGCCGTCAATCGGCTGACCAAGTGCATTAACAACGCGACCAAGCATTGCGTCACCAACAGGCACCGACAAAATTCGACCAGTTGCTTTAACGGTTTGATTTTCTTCAATTGATTCTGCTTCACCGAGCACAACAACACCGATTGAGTCTTCATCCAAGTTCAACGCAAGACCGACAGTGCCATCTTCGAATTCGAGCAATTCGTTTACTGCGCAATCTGGCAGACCGCTGACGCGAGCAATACCGTCACCCACCTCTGTGACACGACCTACGGTGCGCGCTTCAACC
>BJGF01000148.1 GCA_014190295.1 Actinomycetes bacterium
CTGGATCACGCAACGGATAAACGCCGTATTGCTTGGCATGCACATCAAACAGCCCACGAAGTTCAACAAGTTTTTCTGGATGCGATTCTGCAAGATCTACTGCTTGCGAAAAGTCTTTTGCGATGTTGTACAACTCCCAGCGTTCTTGTGGACCGTCAAACTCAAAACCTTGGAATCGAATCCATGGCAGGCGACCGTGAAAGCACGATGCAATCCAACCTTCGTGATACAAAGCGCGATTGCCGAGAATCTCGAAATATTGACTGGTGTGCGTGCTTGGTTTGATTGCATCATCAAACGAATACTGCATTGATGTGCCGTGAATCGGCATTTGTTCGATGCCGTTGACGTGTGTCGGTGGGGTGATGCCAGCGACTTCATAAATTGTTGGCGCGATATCAATCACATGATGAAACTGCGTGCGTAAAGTGCCGGTATCTTTTATATTTTTCGGCCATGAAATCGCCATTGCATTACGAGTGCCACCAAAATGTGACGCAACTTGTTTCATCCATTGAAACGGCGAATCGAGCGCCCATGCCCAACCAACGTTGAAGTGATTTTCACACTTGGCTGTACCAAAGTCATCAATATGTTCGAGCAACCATTCTGGGTCTTCCGGAACGCCGTTTTGAAACGAGGGCGCACTCCATGCACCGTGAATTGTGCCCTCGGCTGACGCGCCGTTGTCACCAGTGATATAGATGACCAGAGTGTTGTCGGCAATCTCAAGATCATCAAGTGCATCAATCACCCGCGCGATTTGGGCGTCAGTGTGCGCAAGAAAACCCGCGAAAGTCTCCATCAACCGGCTGGCAACCGGTCGATAGCGCTCGGGGTAGTCATCCCATGCCGGTATTTGCTCGGGGCGTTTTGTCAAGGCCGTATCAGCAGGGATAACACCGAGTTTTAGTTGCCGTTGATAAATCTCATCTCGCAGGCTGTCCCATCCGCCATCAAATTTGCCCTTGTACTTTTCGATCCATTCGCGTGGCACATGATGTGGGGCGTGTACCGCAGGCGTCGAGAAATAACAGAAGAACGGTTTGTTGGGTGACGAAGCTTTTTGTCGCTGCATCCAAGTAATTGTTTGATCCGCCAAGTCTTGCGTGAGGTGATAATCGGGTTTGCCGATGTGCGGCGCAATTGGTGTTGTTTGGTCATAAACAGGCGGCTCGTATTGCGATGACTCGGCGCCCATGATTCCGTAGAAGCGATCAAAACCTAAACCCGTTGGCCAGCGATCAAACGGGCCTGCCGGGCTCTGCTCCCAAGACGGTGTCAAGTGCCATTTGCCAAAAC
>BJGF01000149.1 GCA_014190295.1 Actinomycetes bacterium
AAGTAATGAGACGCGAAGGCGTCGCTGGTGCGATAGTGAATATCGGCAGTGTCACTGGCTACGGCGGAGATGTGAACTTAACGCACTACGCAATTTCGAAAGGTGCATTGCACACGCTGACCCGTAACTGCGCTTATTCACTAATGCGCGATCGTGTGCGTGTAAATCTTTTGAATCCTGGATGGATGGACACGCCAACAGAAGACGCAACGCAACGTAAGTGGCATAACGCACAAGATGGTTGGCTACAAACTGCCGAACGTGATCAGCCGTTGGGTCGATTGATTAAGCCAGACGAACTTGCTCGCACGATTATGTTTTTGCTTTCAGATGAATCTGGGCTGATGACGGGTGCAGTTATAGACTTTGATCAATCAGTGGTCGGCGCTGGCTCGCCATCGAAACCAAAAGTAGGAGAAGTCTGGCCGTGAGTAACAGCAATAGTATTGGCATTGGAGTATTGGGTTGCGGACGAATTGGTGTGATGCATGCCGAACTAATTGCTCAACGAATTGAAGGTGCTTACCTCGCGGGTGTTTACGACGTCGTGACCGAATCGGCGAAAAAAGTGGCGACAAAGTTTAACTGCAAGCAATTTACAGACCCAGATGCTTTAATGTCGGCTCCAGAAGTCGGCGCGATTGCAATTTGTACACCTACAGATACGCATGTCGAAGTTTTGCTGATGGCTTCTAAATATCGCAAGCCTATTTTTTGTGAGAAGCCGATTTCGCTTTCGCTCACTGAGACCGATCGTGCCCTAAAAGCAATCAGTGATAGCAAGACGCCGCTGATGCTCGGGTTCAATCGCAGGTTTGACCCGAGTCATCGTTCTGTGCGTGACAATGTTGCCAACGGCATGATCGGTGATGTACATATTGCGCGAATCACCAGTCGTGACCCAGGGCCACCACCAGTTGAATATGCCAAAGTCTCAGGCGGAATATTCATCGACATGACGATTCATGACTTTGATATGGCTCGGTATGTTGTCGGCAGCGAAATTGTTTCTGTTTATGCAACGGGTGCCGTGCGAGTTGTGCCTGAGTTTGCCGAGATCGGCGATCTCGACACAGTTGCGATTATGTTGCAACACGAAAATGGTGCGATCACGATGATTGACAACTCACGACAGGCTGTTTATGGCTACGACCAACGCGTTGAAGTGTTCGGCTCAAAGGGCATGACAGCGTCAGAAAATCCTCTAACTACGAGCACGATCAATCGAAATGAAAACGGAACACAGTTGGCAAAGATGCCGTATTTCTTTCTTGACCGATATTAACCTGCAT
>BJGF01000150.1 GCA_014190295.1 Actinomycetes bacterium
CATATGTTGAAAGCAACGGATCCGAAGGCCATATTTGGCGTGGAGTACCCACACTTCTACTGACGACTATTGGTCGTAAATCTGGTGTCGGTCGAAGAACTGCATTGATCTATGGTCGCGATGCCAACGATTATGTGATCGTGGCATCAAAAGGTGGAAGTGCGATAAATCCGCTGTGGTACGAAAATCTTGTCGCAGTTCCTGAGGTGACGGTTCAGGTTGGTGCCGAAATTTTTGCGTGTACTGCAACTACTTATGTTGAAGACATAGAAAACAAATCACACCGCCAAAAAATTTGGGATTTGATGGTTGTAATTTGGCCAGGATTTGCCGAATACCAAGTCAAAACTGATCGACGAATTCCACTTGTGCGTTTGACTCGCACTAATTAATTTTCTGTTTCCCGGCTTTCAAATAAATCGCAAGAATTATTAGAGGTGCATAGGCGACCGCAACACCGATAATTGGTTGAAGTTTTTCATCTGTTACCAGCCATGCCACTGGCGCCAGCCAGAAAATATTTATTGCAGCAATCCCTAAAGAAACTGTTAAGTGTCGGCCCGAATTAGTTGCCAAGTGTTGGTAAGCGTGTGTTCTGTGAGCGATATATGCATGCTTTCTATCTATCAGTCTTCGGATAAGAGTCACTGTGGCGTCAACGATAAATACACCAAGCAAAATAATTAATGCCCATGTATGAAGTGGTTCTGTTTTCGCGATCACTAGTGAGATTGTGCCGATTGTGAATCCGATGAACCCACTGCCAACGTCTCCAAGAAATATTTTTGCCGGTGGCAAATTAAAGTACAAGAATCCCGCTACTGCAGCACTGAGTAGCACCGGTACACGCCATAACTCAGACTCTGTTTTGATAAATATAAAAATTGCCAGCGTGAGGCAAGTAGTTAAAGTTTCGATGCCAGTTATTGAGTCGATGCCATCCATAAAGTTGAAGAGATTTAACATCCAAACTAGATAAACAACAGCAAATACATTGCCAACTTGACCCAGGTTCAGAGTCGCACCAAAGATTGGCATAACTGGTAATCCACCCAGAAGATAAACAGCAACTACCGCTGCCGTGAAGTGTGCGACCAGTCTCCATCGAGCCGCAGTCACTTTGCCGCGGTCATCTAGATAGCCAATTATTGCGACAAGTAATCCTGGGATTGA
>BJGF01000151.1 GCA_014190295.1 Actinomycetes bacterium
CGCGTGCAAGAAATTTTGCAGCGTTACAAAGAGTTGCAAGACATCATTGCGATTCTTGGTTTGGATGAACTCTCGGAAGAAGACCGCATGACTGTGTCGCGCGCCCGCAAGGTGCAGCGTTTCTTGTCTCAGCCGTTCTATGTTGCCGAAGTTTTCACCGGCGTCAAGGGTGAATACGTACCGACCGCACAGACGGTTGAGAGTTTCGAAGCGATCATCAAGGGCGACCTTGACGATGTGCCAGAGCAGGCTTTCTTGAACGTCGGTGGCGTTGATCAAGTTTTGGCCAAGGCCAAGACGCTTCAAGATTCGGCAGCGTAAGTTTCACCCGTCATGGCAGAGACAAGTTCACTCAAAGTCGAGGTGGTTTCACCAGAGCGCGTTTTGTTCTCGGGTGAAGCACGCCAAGTAATCACGCGCACTTTGCAAGGCGGCGAAATTGCTTTCTTGCCTGGGCACGCGACTTTTTTGGGTGCGCTTGTCGAAAACCACACTCGCATTTATATGACCGATGGCAAAGTGCAAGACGTCGCCGTGCATGGTGGCTTCGTTGATGTTGCACCTGATCATGTGACGATTTTGTCTGACAGCGCTGAACTCGCCGAGAGCATCGATGTCGCGCGTGCGCGTGCGGCCCAAGAGCGTGCGCAAGAAGCGATGCGTGGCGAACATGATGCAACGGTTGAAGCAGATTTGCGACGGGCACATGCTCGTTTGGCTGCTGCTGGCGGTCTACCTAACTCAACTTCGGGTGGTTCTGCTCACTAGCGAGCATCGTCATGGCGAGATATCCGTTTAGCTGTGCTTTGGTAACAGGTGCGTCGAGCGGCATTGGCCAAGAAATTGCAGTTCAACTCGGAATGTCTGGTGTGTCATTAGTTTTAGTTGCGCGCCGTGCCGATCGACTTGAGGCATTGGCTGCGCGATTTAAAAATGTTGAAGTGATAGTCGCCGACTTATCAACTATTGATGGCGTTGGCTTAGTTGAATCGCGCATCACTGATTCGACT